>CAJXTJ010000005.1 GCA_913061165.1 uncultured Polaribacter sp. | reverse complement strand
ACGAGATGTAGAGAGGTCTCGTGGGCTCGGAGATGTGTATAAGAGACAGATCTTCTACTATATGTGTAGAGAAAATAACGGTGCAATTACTACCTACTTCTCGTAAAACATTTAAAAAACGATGTCTTTCTGCAGGATCTAAACCGGCAGTTGGTTCATCTACAATAATTAATTTAGGGTGATTTAATAACAATTGTGCAATCCCAAAACGTTGTTTCATTCCGCCAGAATAACCAGCTACATTTTTGCGTCTTACGTCGTATAAATTCGTTATTTCTAAAACTTCTTTTACAATAGCTTTTCTCTCTGTACTATTTGCAATTCCTTTTAACGTTGCAAAATAATCTAGCAATTCTTCTGCAGACATATTAGGATAGACACCAAAAGACTGTGGCAAATAACCTAGTACTTTTCTTAGAGACATATTGTCTTCTAAAACATTAATATCTCCAAAAGTAATCGCACCAGAATCCGGACTTTGCAAAGTTGCAATCGTTCGCATTAATGAAGATTTTCCGGCACCATTAGGTCCTAACAGACCAAACATTCCTGTACCAATTTCTATGCTTAAATTATCAATTGCTTTTACACCGTTTTTATATGTTTTTGTAAGGTTCTTAAGTACTAGCTTCATCTTTTTTGATTTAGTGATATTTACTTTTGTAGTAAGTGTAAAAATAATACCTTTTGTTACACTTTTTTATGGTTTTTTTAATGTAATTCCTGAAAAATCGCTTTATTTTTACAATTAACAAAGAAATTAGAAAATCACAACCTTTTAAACTCATAAATAATGGCAAAAAAATCAATCTTAAATAAAGGATCACTTACATTTTTAGAGAAATATTTAAATAATGCTGCTCCTACTGGTTATGAATGGGAAGGTCAGAAAATTTGGATGGATTATTTAAAACCATACGTAGATACTTTTATTACAGACACCTATGGTTCTGCAGTTGGAGTTATAAATCCGGATGCAAAATACAAAGTAGTCATTGAAGGGCACGCAGATGAAATTTCTTGGTATGTAAATTATATCTCTGATAATGGATTGATTTATGTGATTAGAAATGGTGGTTCAGATCATCAAATTGCACCAAGTAAAATTGTAAATATTCATACGAAAAACGGAATTATAAAAGGAGTTTTCGGTTGGCCAGCAATTCATACTAGAAATAAAGCAGATGAAGAAGCGCCAAAACCAGATAACATTTTTATTGATACAGGTTGTGCAACAAAAAAAGAGGTTGAAGAATTAGGAGTTCATGTGGGATGTGTAATTACCTATCCAGACGAGTTTCATATTTTAAATGGAGACAAATTTGTTTGTAGAGCTCTAGACAACAGAATGGGCGGATTTATGATTGCTGAAGTTGCGCGTTTATTAAAAGAAAATAAAAAAGAATTGCCTTTCGGGTTATACATTACAAACTCTGTGCAGGAAGAAATAGGATTGCGTGGGGCAGAAATGATTACACAGACCATACAACCAAATGTTGCCATTGTAACAGATGTAACGCATGATACAACAACTCCAATGATCGATAAGAAAAAAGAAGGTCTTTTAGAGATGGGTAAAGGTCCAGTTATTGCCTATGCACCAGCTGTGCAACAAAAATTACGTGATTTAATAACAGAAACTGCAGAAGCGAACAAGATTCCTTTTCAGCGTTCTGCTTTGTCTAGAGCAACAGGTACAGATACAGATGCTTTTGCATATAGCAATGGTGGTGTTGCTTCTGCGTTAATATCATTACCATTACGCTACATGCATACCACTGTAGAAATGGTACATAGAGATGATGTAGAAAATGTAATTAAGATGATTTATGAAACACTTTTAAATATCAAAGGAGGAGAAACTTTTTCTTATTTTGAATAAATAATTACGAATTTAAAATTATGAATTACGAATGTATAACTCGTAATTCGTAATTCTAAAATATGGACGAACTCATTGATATTTTAACCCCTGAAGGAAAATCAACTGGCAAGACTGCTTTAAAATCTGAAGCACACAAAAAGGGTTGGTTTCATGCAACTGCTCATATTTGGTTCTTTACCTCGGATGAAAAAATACTACTTCAAAAAAGAGCACTTACTAAAAAGGTGTTTCCAGGAATTTGGGACATTTCTGTGGCTGGACATATTGGTGCTGGTGAAGAGGTATTAGAAGGAGCTAAAAGAGAAGTTTTTGAAGAAATTGGCTTAATACTGGAAAATAAAGACTTCATTAAAATTGGAACAAGAATTCACCAAGTTAACCATGAAAATGGTATACAAGATAATGAACACCATCATGTTTTTATCGCTGAATTAAAAACACCCATATCTGAACTTACAATGCAACCTGAAGAAGTTGCTGGTTTAGAATTATGGGATTTAAAGGTACTAAAAGAAACAAAAAACCTTGAAAACGTTTTACTTCCAAGGTTTCATGAATATTATGTTACTGTTTATGACAAGATTATTTCACACTTAAAATAAAATTAGATTTTTGATTGGTACGTATACAAATCAAAATACCTGCCTTTTGCCATTATCAATTCATCATGAGTTCCTCTTTCTACAATACTACCTGCTTCTATAACTAATATTTGATTTGCTTGTTTTATAGTACTCAATCGGTGCGCAATTACAATAGTAGTTCTATCTTTCACCAATTCAGATAAACTTTTCTGAATTAAAGACTCACTCTCTGTATCTAAACTTGAAGTTGCTTCATCTAAAATTATAATTTTTGGGTTTGCTAAAATTGCTCTTGCAATTGCCAAACGCTGGCGCTGACCACCAGATAACTTCACCCCTCTTTCTCCTATTAATGTATCTAAACCATCATCAAAACGATCTGTAAATTCACTTACATACGCAGCTTTTACAGCATTTTGTAATTCCTCTTCGGTTGCATTTGGCCTTGGAAATAAAATGTTTTCTCTAATGGTTCCTTCAAACAAAAATTCATCTTGTAAAACCACCCCCAAATGTTTCCGATAACTAGACAATTTTACATTGGCTAGATCTTGATTGTCTATGGTGATTTTGCCAGATTCCGGATTTAAAAAAGTGGCAGACAATCCTGCAATGGTAGATTTTCCTGAACCAGAACTTCCAACCAATGCTGTTACAGTTCCAGAAGGCACTTGAAAACTAATATTATTTAACACTTCTTTTCCTTCTTCATACGCAAAAGAAACATTGTCAAAAACAAGTGCTCCTTCCATATTTTCTAATTCTATTGTTCTATTTTCATCGTCCTCCTCGGCAGACATATTCATCAGTTCTTCTGTCCTATCCAAACCTGCCAATGCTTCTGTTAACTGACTTCCAATATTACTCATTTGTACAATTGGCGCTATCATTAATCCTAATAAAAAAGTGAAGGATAAGAATTCTCCAACCGTTAATTCTCCAGTCATAATTTTATATCCACCAATTCCCATAATTCCGGTAGTGGCAAGGCCTAATAAAAAAGTAGCAGCACTTGACATAATTGCAGTTGCGGTTAAACTCTTTTTTACATTTTGAAATAATTTGTCTACTCCTTTTTCAAACGTTTCATTTTCTTGTGCCTCTGCATTGAATGCTTTTATAACTCTTACTCCAGACAACGTTTCTGTTAATCTTCCTTTTACATCTGCATTGATAACGCCTCTATTTCTAAAAATAGGACGAATATATTTAAAAGCTTTTAAAGCTACTACTCCAAATACAGCCACAGGAACCAATACAAAAAAGGTCATAGACGGACTAATTTGAATTAGTAATATCATAGATATTACCGCAGTAATTGTTCCACCTACTAATTGTACCAAACCCGTTCCAATTAAATTTCGAACCCCTTCAACATCACTCATAATTCTAGAAACCAATGCACCAGATTTTGTGTTGTCAAAAAAGCTGATAGGCAAAGACAATACTTTCTTTTGAACTTGTGCTCTTAATTCTGATATTAAGTATTGTGCTTGTACACTTAAAATGCGTGTTAGCAAAAAAGAAGTAACTGCTTGCACTAAAATTGCCAAACCAACAATAAGTAATAGACTGTATAGTTGCTCATAATCCTTATTAGGAATTACGTCATCTAATAACGTTTGAATTTTTAAAGGAGCGACCAAACTAGACAGTCTGCTGAATACAATAAGTATCAACCCTATAAAAACCAACTTTCGCTTTGGCCAAATAATAGTTTTAAATGCTTTTAAAATAGAAACTTTTGGTTTCTTTTTCTGTTTTTTTGAATCTTGTAAGTGTTGCATTAATGCTTTTGAATTTAGAATACGGTTACTTTGTTCTTGTCAATTTATATGCCAATCAAAAGAACTATGACAGATTAGCAAAAGTACAACATACAAAAAGACCTGTCAGCTTTTTAAATCAGCACAGGTCTAAATAAATTTATTTCAAGGTTATTTATATTCTATTACCTATAATACTTTTTACAACTTCCGGATTCAACAACGTAGAAACGTCTCCAAGATTGTCTATTTCATTGCAAGCAATTTTACGTAAAATACGACGCATAATTTTACCTGAACGTGTTTTTGGCAATCCTTCTGAGAACTGAATTTTATCTAATTTTGCAATCGGGCCAATTCTATCTGTAATTAATTGATTGATTTCCTTTTTTAAATTGTCGTGATTCCTGCTTTCTCCCGTGTCTTTTAAAGTTACATATCCATACAATGCACTTCCTTTTATATCATGCGGAAAGCCAACAATAGCAGATTCTGCCACTGCAGGATGCTCGTTAATGGCGTCTTCAATTGGTGCGGTTCCTAAATTATGGCCAGACACAATTATTACATCATCTACTCTTCCTGTAATTCTATAATACCCAACCTCATCTCTTAAAGCGCCATCACCTGTAAAATACATGCCCTTATAGGCAGAAAAATAGGTTTCTTTATAACGTTGGTGGTTTCCCCATATGGTTCTTGCAATACTTGGCCAAGGAAACTTAACACAGAGTCTACCCTCTACCTGATTTCCTTTTAATTCATTTCCGTTTTCATCCATTATTGCTGGCTGAATTCCTATAAAAGGTAAAGTTGCATACGTGGGTTTAGTTGGTGTTACATATGGTATTGGTGTAATCATCATACCACCCGTTTCTGTTTGCCACCAAGTATCAATAATCGGACTTTTCTTCTTCCCTATATTGTCATTATACCAATGCCAAGCTTCTTCATTAATAGGTTCTCCTACAGACCCCAATACTTTTAAAGATGATAAATCATATTTGTCTACTAATTCTGTTCCATGTTTAGCCAATGCTCTAATGGCTGTTGGCGCGGTATAAAACTGATTTACCTTATGTTTCTCTACAATTTCCCAGAAACGTCCGAAATCTGGATAACTTGGCACACCTTCAAACATTAATGTAGTTGCCCCGTTTGCTAACGGACCATATACAATGTATGAATGACCGGTAATCCAACCAATATCTGCTGTACACCAATACACATCATCTTCTTTATATTGAAATGCATTCTTAAACGTATATGCGGTATATACCATATAACCAGCCGTTGTATGCACCATGCCTTTTGGCATTCCTGTAGAACCAGAAGTATATAAAATAAACAACGGGTCTTCCGCATCCATAATTTCTGCTTCACAATATATAGATGCATTATCCAATAATGGTTGCAACCATTGGTCACGGCCTTCATTCATTTGAATGTCTGAATGAATTCTTTTCGCTACCAAAACAGTTTTAACACAAGGACAATTCTCCAAAGCTTCATCTACAATTCCTTTCAAATCGATGGTTTTTGCACCCCGATAAGAACCATCAGAAGTAATAACCATTTTACAATCAGAATCGTTAATTCTTGTTGCCAATGCAACGGCTGAAAAACCTGCAAAAACTACAGAATGAATAGCACCAATTCTTGCACAAGCTAAGGTTGCAATTGCCAATTCTGGAATCATTGGCACATAAATACATACTCTATCTCCTTTTTTAATGCCGCTTTTTTTTAAAACATTTGCAAACTGGTTCACTCTCTCAGAAAGTTGTCTATAAGTTATATGTTCTGCAGCTTCACTTGGGTTATTTGGCTCAAATAAGATAGCTGTTTTATTTGCTCTTGTTGCCAAATGCCTATCAATACAGTTTTCTGTAATATTTAGTTTTGCCCCTTGAAACCATTTTATTGTTGGCTTAGAGAAGTCCCATTCTAAAACCTTGTCCCATTTTTTACGCCAAACAAAATGCTCTTCAGCAATCTCTTCCCAAAAATTTTCTGGCTCTCTAATAGATTTTCTGTAAACCTGATAATATTCTTCTAGATGTTTTATATGATAATTACTCATTGTTCTTTTTTATTTGTAAAACTTTAAATTAAATAGTATATTTTTATATTCTAAATTACAATCTGTTTAAAAGCCATTTAATAAATGGCTTTACAAAGCTAAATATAAACAATAAAATTAATACCTAAAAATTAGTCAATTTAGGGTATAAAATGATTAAAAAAACATTTAAAATTCTACTCAATTAAAATATGTTCATTCTTGAAAACTTTCTGCAGTATTGGCATATTATTCTATTATTTTTTACCGTTGCAGTTTTATATTCTTCTGTTGGTTTTGGTGGAGGTTCTAGTTATTTAGCCATTTTAGCATTAACAGGAATTGTTTTTACACAAATAAGAGCCACTGCTTTGTTATGTAATATCGTTGTGGTTTCTGGTAATGTCTTGCTATTTCTTCATCAGAAAAAAGTGAATTTTAAAAAAATAATGCCCTTAATTTTATGTAGTATTCCACTGTCTTTTTTAGGTGGAACTGTAAAGATAAATCAGCAATTCTTTTTTATATTGTTAGGTTTCACTTTATTATTCGCAGCAATAACAATGTGGCTTTCAAAACAAATTGTTGCTTTCAATGAAAAAAACAAGAATCCAAAAATAATAAGGAATGTAAGTTTTGGAGGTATTATTGGTTTTATTTCTGGAATGGTTGGTATTGGTGGTGGCATTTTTTTAGCACCTTTATTACATCTTACCAATTGGGATACTCCTAAGAAAATAGCGGCAACTGCTAGTATTTTTATTTTAGTAAATTCTATCGCTGGTTTTATCGGTCAATATTCAATGCCAAATTTTGTAATTAACTGGAATTTAACGGTTATTTTATTAGTAACTGTTTTTATTGGTGGACAAATTGGAAGCAGAAAAAGCTACAATTTCTTTACGCCTATTCAATTAAAAAAAGCAACTGCCATTTTAATTGCCTTTGTGAGCTTGCGTATCTTATATAAATATATATTTTAAACGGACATTTTCTTCTACTTCAAACTTACATAAATAAAATATTGCGTATTAAAAGCAATCCAAATACCTTTGAAACAAAAATAAAAAATGCTAGAAAATATATTTACTCTCTTCATGCTAATTATGTTGCAAGCCGTTTTAGGTTTTGATAACTTGTTATACATTTCATTAGAATCTAAGAAAGCACCAGAAACAGACAGAAAAAGAGTTCGAAAAGTAGGAATTTTAATCGCTATTGTTTTAAGAATTGTGCTTTTATTTCTTTTGGTTTCCATCATTGGGTATTTTCAAAAGCCTTTTTCTTTTTTAACAGGTGGTATTGATGATGTTATAAAATTTGCTTTTAACGGACATAGTATTATTGTTTTATTAGGTGGCGGATTTATAATTTATACCGCTATTAAGGAAATTTGGCACATGATTGGTACCCAAAATTTAGAACAATCTGCAGCAGACCAGCGCAAAGGAACAAAATCTTCTAAAGCCGTTATTTTTAGCATCGTATTAATGAATTTAGTTTTTTCTTTTGACTCTATTTTGGCCGCTATTGGTCTTACAAGCGCTATAGAAAGCACTACAACTGCATTTATTATTATGACTATTGCAATTGTTATCAGTGGTTTATTAATGTTATTTTTAGCAGATAGAATATCCGACTTCTTGGCAAAAAACAGGATGTATGAAGTTTTAGGGCTCTTTATTCTTTTTATAGTTGGCATTATGCTACTTACAGAAGGTGGCCATTTAGCACATTTAAAGCTCTTTGGGAATGAAATTGTACCTATGAGTAAAACTACCTTCTACTTTGTAATTGCCATTTTAGTTATTGTAGACGTTGTGCAAGGAAAATATCAAAAAAAGTTATTAGATAAGAAGTAATAAATACATATTCAAAAATAAAAAAAGAGCATTCATTTAGAATGCTCTTTTTTTATTTTTAAATTATCAAATGTTTAACATAATTAAATATTTATAAAATAAAATATAAACGATCTTTGATTTAGAAAGAAATAATGCGTTTTCCGCATTTTATATACAACTTCTAAAAAGTAGTTTTAACACGTTTGTGTTCATTTTTCTAATTAGAAGTGTTTTGGTTGATTGTAAGTCGGTACTGGAGAGTACCGACTTTTTTATTTATATAATTTCAGTAAGGCTATCCTGAACTCTTTGGATGACAATTTGAATAATTCTTTTATTTAATTCTGAAGCATTTAAACTATAATAAGCAAACTCTTCTATTGAAAAAGCACCAATAATAAAACCTAAATTAAGGTTCTTATAATTAATATCTTTTACAAAAACGGCCTTTGTCTTACTTCTCTTTTTTTGATCTGTTAAGCTAGAAAAATCTATTTTTCTTTTTGCTTTATACGCATTAAAAGATGCAATTAATAAATCGTGTTGCATTTTAATAACGGGTCTTAAAGTCTGGTTTTGAAACAATTCTAATGCAGACATATTGTCTTTAATTAAATCTTCTAAAACGGGTCTTTCTTTATTCATTCTCTAATAATTCATCTAATTCTAATTGAAAGTCATACTGTAAATCTTCATGTAATTTTTCAATTATTCGCTTGATCATTCTTACCTGCGTATCAAAAATACTTTGCAATCTTGTACTTCTTTGAATCGAAGGTTTAAAAGCCTTTAACTTCTTACAGAAATACAACAACAATTCTACTTCTGTTTCTTTCTTCTTAGAGTACCGAATGTGTTTTTTTATAGTCGTTAATATTTTACGGCTTCCCTTTCTAATGTAGAAAAAACTCTTGGTATTAATTTCTTCAAACTGAGCGTCTACCTCCTCTTTTAGAATCTGAATATAAGTTTCCTCATCATGAGACTCAAACATTAAGTAGGTAAGTAATTCTTTATTTTCTTTTTTAAACCGGGCCAACTGTAAGCATAACTCTTTTAAATCTGCTGCAGATTTATGAGCTAATTCATCTTTAAGTTGTTTTATTGTTACTGCCTTCAAACCCTAATTTTTATGCTAAAAAAAGCCTCATAATTTTTAAAAAAATGAGGCTTGTATTGTCTAAGATTATTGTTCACTAGGAACCATAACCAATTCATTTACATCTGCATCATAGTCTACACCTGGTACTTTAAAACCAAATAAACTAAAAAACTCATCACTATAACCTTTTAAATCTCCTATTTCTGGTAAATTTTCTGAAGTTGCGTTTTTCCAAAGTTCAGCAATTTCTGCTTGTACATCTTCGCGCATTTCTAAATCATCAATTCTAATTCTTCCCTTTTCATCTAAAGCTAAATCGCCTCCAAATAAACGCTGACTAAACAAACGTTGTATTTGCTCAATACAACCTTCATGAATTCCTTTTGCTTTCATAATTTTATACAATAAAGAAATGTATAACGGAATTACAGGAATTGCAGAACTTGCTTGTGTTACCAATGCCTTATTAACAGAGACGTAGGCTTTTCCTTTAATCGACTTTAAATCTTCTGTAATTGTAAAAGCAGTTGCTTCTAAATGATCTTTTGCGGCACCAATAGTTCCATTTCTATACACTGGTCTTGTAACGTCTGGGCCAATATAAGAATATGCAACTGTTGTAGCACCTTCTGAAAGTAAGTTTTCAGCTTGTAAAGCATCCATCCACATTTTCCAATCTTCACCTCCCATAACAGTAACTGTATTTTCAATATCTTCTCCTTCCGCAGGATTGATAGAAATTTCTGATACATTTCCGGTATGAAAATCTACTGTCTTATTTGTAAAAACTTCTCCGATAGGTTTTAACACCGATTTGAATCTTTTTCCACTATTTGGATGCGTTCTTACAGGCGAAGCCAAACTATAAATTACTAAATCTATCTGACCTAGATCTTCTTTAATTAAGTCTACAACTTGTTGTTTTATTTCATTTGAAAATGCATCACCATTTACACTTTTAGCATACAAACCTTGTTTATGCGCATGCTTTTCAAAAGCTGCAGTATTGTAATACCCTGGTGAACCTGGTCTTCCTGCAGTTGGTGGCTTATCAAAATAAACACCAATTGTTGCTGCCTCAGAACCAAATGTACTTGTAATTCTAGAGGCCAAACCAAAGCCAGTAGAAGCACCTAAAACCAATACTTTTTTGGCTCCTTCAATTTTTCCTTGCGTTTTGATATATTCTATTTGATTCATTACGTTTTGCTCACAACCTGTTGGGTGTGATGTTAAACAGATAAATCCTCTTGTTCTTGGTTCTATAATCATATTTGTATGTTTTTTAATTTGATAAAAAAGAATTCACATTCTTTTCAATTCTATTCATTACGTTATCTGTAGTTGCTTTTACAAAAACTTCTCCCGTAATTTGTTCGTATAACTCTATATATCTGTTAGAAATCTCGCTTATTTTAGCATCAGACATTTCTGGTATTTGTTGTCCTTCTAATCCTTGAAATCCGTTTTCAAGCAACCATTGTCTTACAAACTCTTTAGATAATTGTTTTTGAGGTTCTCCTTTATCTTGTCTTTCTTGATACCCTTCTTGATAAAAATAGCGAGAAGAATCTGGAGTATGAATTTCATCAATTAACACAATTTTTCCTTCTTTTGTTTTTCCGAATTCGTATTTCGTATCTACTAAAATTAGACCACGAGAAGCCGCTATTTCGGTTCCTCTTTGAAATAGTTTTCTTGTATAGTCTTCTAAAATTAGATAGTCTTTTTCAGAAACAATGCCATTTTTTAGTATCTCTTCCCGAGAAATATCTTCATCATGATCGCCAGTATCTGCTTTCGTTGATGGGGTAATTATTGGTTCAGGAAATTTATCATTCTCTTTTAAACCTGCTGCCATGGCAACACCGCAAAGTAGTCTTTTTCCTAATTTATATTCTCTAGCAGCGTGGCCAGATAAATAACCACGAATAACCATTTCTACTTTAAAAGTTTCGCACAAATGACCAATTGCTACATTCTCATCAGGATTTGCTAACAACCAGTTCGGAACAATATCTGCTGTATTATTCATCATTTTTGTTGCAATCTGATTTAAAATTTGCCCTTTAAACGGAATTTGACGCGGTAAAACAACATCAAAAGCAGAAAGTCTATCGGTAGCAATCATTACTAAAAGAGTATCATTAATATTATAAACCTCTCTTACCTTCCCTTTATAAACAGATTTTTGTTTGGGAAACTTAAAGTTAGTTTCGTTAATTGTATTCATTCTTGGTTACTTATTTGTTGGTTGTTCTTTATTTGTCGCTGCAAAAATAGTGTAAACACAATTAACCAACAACAAAAAACAAAACCCTATTCTGTTTCTATACTTTTGTACGCGCTAATAATACTTCTTACTAATTTATGGCGTACCACATCTTTATCATCTAAGAAGACCTGCGCAATACCATTTATATCTTTCAATGCTAATAAAGATTCTTTTAATCCAGAAACTTGTTTTCTTGGTAAATCTATCTGACCAGGGTCTCCGGTAATGATAAACTTTGCACTTTTACCCATTCTAGTTAAAAACATTTTCATCTGATTGTGCGTAGTATTTTGCGCTTCATCTAAAATTACAAAGGCATTGTCTAAGGTTCTACCCCTCATAAATGCCAAAGGTGCAATCTGTATTACGCCTTTTTCTATGTATGATTCTAGCTTTTCGTGCGGAATCATATCTCTTAATGCATCATACAGCGGTTGCATATAAGGGTCTAACTTTTCTTTTAAATCTCCTGGAAGAAAACCTAAATTCTCTCCAGACTCTACCGCTGGTCTTGTTAAGATAATTTTTCGAACTTCTTTTTCTTTCAATGCTCTAACAGCCAATGCAACTGCTGTATAGGTTTTACCTGTTCCTGCCGGCCCAACAGCAAACAACATATCATTCTTAGCCATTAACGCAACCATTTTACGCTGGTTCTCTGTCTGTGGCTTTATCAACCTTCCTGCAACACCATGCACTAAAATATCTTTAACTCTTTTAGAAGCTGCTGCTTTTTCCTCTTTCCCATTCGAAGTTAGAATACGCTCCATGCTGTTTTCATCTAATTTATTGTACCTATTGTAATACTTTATCAAACGCCCGAGACGAATTTCAAATTCATCTAAAAGAGCTGACTCCCCAAAAATCTTTAATTGTGTGCCTCTCGCAACAATTTTAATTTTAGGGTAATATTTTTTTAAGGCTTCGATAGTACTATTATGTGCTCCAAAAAAGTCTTTTGGATTTATTTCTTCTAACTCTATAATGCGTTCGTTCAAATGTTTATTTTTTTAGAGATTGCTATCCATTTTATTTAAACTAAAAATAGCGAATTAAATTTCAAAATTCATTAGATTTGCTTAAAATAATTAATAACTTTTACACAATTAATTAAACGTAAAGCACCCCATGGCATTTATAACGCTAACTACAGATTTCGGAACAAAAGACCACTTTGTAGGTGCTGTAAAAGGAGCCATATACACGGAACTTGCAGATGCTAAAATTGTAGATATTACGCATGAAATAGCGCCTTTTAATATTACAGAAACTGCATATATACTAAAAAACTCTTATAAAAGTTTTCCTAAAGGAACCATACATATTATTGGTGTAGACTCAGAACTTAGTGAAGATAACAAGCACATTGCCTTAGAATTAGATGGGCATTTTTTTGTTTGTCCAGACAACGGTTTAATTTCTATGATTGCCTCTGAAATTAAACCTACAAAAATTGTAGAAATTAATATTCATGACAGAATAGAGAGTAGTTTTCCGGTGTTAGATGTTTTTGTTCAGGTAGCTTGTTTTATTGCCAGAGGGGGAAATTTAACAGTTATTGGAAAAGAGATTAAGGAATTTAAGAAGTTAATAGAAATTCAGCCAAAGGTAAATCAGGCCCAAAACCAAATTATTGGAGGAGTGTTATATATTGATAATTACGGAAATGTAATTACAAATATTAGCGAAAAAATGTTTCAAGAAATTGGAAAAGGAAGAACGTTTAATGCAACTGCTAGACGGTACTCATTTTCTAAAATCTTCACAAAATACAATGAAGTTGCTAATAACAGTTTGCATGAAAGTCATCAATATGACGGCCATAAACTAGCTATATTTAACGCCGCAGGATATTTAGAAATTGCTATTTACCGAAGTAATTTAGATACTGTTGGTGGTGCATCTTCTCTTTTAGGATTAAGCTATAGAGATCAAATCACCATCGATTTTACAAATGATAAGAAACCCGAATTTACGCCAATCTCATAAGTATGTTTGTAAGAATTGTAAAGTTAAGTTTCCATCAAAAACACATCCCTACCTTTTTAGAAATTTTTGAAAAGAAAAAACAATTTATTAGAACCTCTAAAGGATGTACTTTATTAGAGTTATATCAAGATAAAAACAATCCTGATATCTTTTTTACATACTCCTATTGGAACAAAGAAAGCGATTTAGAAAACTACAGAAAATCTGCCCTTTTTAAAGATGTTTGGGCAAAAACAAAAGTATTTTTTAATGACAAACCGCTTGCATGGAGCGTTGATAAAAAAGTAAGTTTACAATAAGAAACAATCAAAATAATATAAAATGGCATTCAACTTTACCACATTTCCAGTTTTAGAGACGGAAAGATTAACATTAAGAGCATTAGAATTAAACGATGCAAAAGCCATTTTTGGTTTGAGAACAAACAAAGGGGTAAACACCTTTATAACTAGAACAATGCTAAATAATCTTTCTGAAACGAGAGCTTTTATAGACCGTATTTCTAATTCCATTGCTAATAATACAAGTATTTTTTGGGTATTAGAAACTAAAGATACTGCCGAGTTAATAGGAACCGTTGGTTTACGTAATTTCGAGATTGAAGAAGATTATGCAGAAATTGGATATGACATGCACCCAGATTTTCAAGAGGATGGTTATATGAGCGAAGCTTTTAAAGCAATTTTAAATTTTGCTGCTAAGCAAATGGAACTAAAATTTGTAGAAGCCTTTACACATAAAGATAATAATGCATCGATAGCATTGTTAGAGAAATTTAATTTTGAATTACAACCAGACAGAAAAGATGCGAATGTAAAGGAGAACCAAATTTATAGATTTACTGTCGAGGCTTAGTTTTTAATTGAAATAAAGCAAAAAAATTACACCTAAAAAACTACACATTGATCGCTATTTTAAAAAAAGAATTCAACTCGTTTTTTGCAAGTCCCATTGCGTATTTGGTTATTGGGGTTTTCTTGTTGCTTAACGGCTTGTTTTTGTTTATTTTTAAAGACGATTTTAACATCTTAAATGGCGGATTTGCAGATTTAAATTCGTTTTTCTTTATAACACCTTGGGTATTTATATTCTTAATTCCGGCAATCACTATGAAAAGTTTTGCGGATGAATTTAGCAACGGAACCATAGAGCTTTTAAAGACCAAACCAATTTCTAATTGGCAAATTGTATTGGGTAAATTTTGGGCTGCACTTCTACTTGTTGTAATAGCCTTACTACCAACAATTACCTATGTATACACGGTATATCAATTAGCAAACCCTATTGGAAATATCGATTTTGGAGCTACCATTGGCTCTTATATTGGTTTGTTATTTTTAGCAGCAACCTATACTGCAATTGGCTTATTTACGTCCACACTTTCTAAAAACCAGATTGTAGCGTTTATTTTAGGCGTTTTTAGTACGTTTTTTCTTTTCTACGGATTTGATGCAATTTCTAATTCGTTTGACAATAATTTAACCCTTCAGCAAATAGGTATTAACGAACATTTTAAAAGTATTTCTCGCGGAATTATAGACACTAGAGATCTTGTGTATTTTACAAGTGTTACCCTCTTCTTTTTATTCATGACTAAAACACGTTTAGAAAATGAATAAAAAAATTAAAAACAGTAGCATTTTAATGCTTGTTTTAATCGTTTTAAACGTTGTAAATCACTCTTTCTACAAACGTTTCGATCTTACAAAAGACCAACGGTATACGCTTTCAGAAACCACTACCAACATTATATCTAAGATTGATAAAAATTTATTTATAACGGTTTATTTAGAAGGAGATTTTCCATCAGAATTTAAAAGGTTGCAACTAGAAACACGCCAATATTTAGAAGAATTGGTTGCTAAAAACCAAAAGATAAAAATTACTTTTCAAAATCCGGATACCCAAAGAGAAGCACTCATTAAAAAAGGGATGCTGCCAAGTCAATTAACCGTTGAAGAAGATGGTAAAATGTCTGAAGCCATTATTTTTCCATGGGCAGCAATAAATTATGGTAAAAAAACAGCTATTGTATCTTTACTTCCGGCTGCTATTATGGCTTCTCAAGAAGCACAATTGCAAAGCGCTATTGAAAATTTAGAATACAGCTTTTCAAATGCCATACATTCTGTACACCAAAAAGAACAAAAAAAAATAGGCATCCTTTCTGGAAATGGAGAATTAGAAGACATCTACCAATATAGTTTTTTAAGTGCACTTGGTAAAAAATACAGGCTGGCAAAATTTAGTTTAGATGCTACAAAAAAAAATGCCCCAGAAACTTTAAAAAATTTACTACAGTTAGATTTGGCAATTATTGCAAAACCTACAGAAAAATTTACAGACAAAGAGAAATTTGTCTTAGATCAGTTTATTGCCAATGGTGGTAAAACTTTGTGGATGTTAGACTATGTGCAGGCAGACCAAGATAGCCTAAATGCTACCGGAAAAATGTTAGCATATCCGAGAGATTTAAATCTAACGGACTTATTATTTAGCTACGGAATTAGAATTAATACTACGCTAATTAAAGATTTATATTCGGCACAAATACCTGTGGCAACTGGCCAAGTTGGCAACCAACCCCAGTTTAAAAATTTAGAATGGTTTTACCACCCATTAGTTGGCGGAAACCCAAACCACCCAATTACTAAAAACAATGCTCCTGTTAGGTTGCGGTTTGCAAACCAAATAGATACTTTAAAAAACAACATTAAGAAAACACCTTTGTTGGTAAGTTCTTTGTTAACTAAAAAAGTAGGAACGCCCACATTTATAGCGTTACAATCTATTGCAGAAGAAGTTATTGAATCTGATTATAAAGGCGGCAATCAGTTGTTTGCGGTCTTGTTAGAAGGCAAGTTTAATGCTGCTTATAAAAACCGAATACCTCCTTTTAATACGCCTCTTTTTAAAGGGCAATCTGTAGCAAATAAAATGATTGTAATTGCTGATGGTGATGTTGGCAAAAATCAGCTATTAAAAGACAAACCATACGATTTGGCTTCTGATAAATGGACGAATCAACAATTTGGAAATAAAGATTTTTTACTGAATTCCGTAGCTTATTTATTAGATGATTCTGGTCTCATAAACTTAAGAAACAAGTCTTTACAAATACGGATGCTAGACAAACAAAAGGCTTTTAAAGAACGTGCTTTTTGGCAGTTTTTTAATGTAATCTTGCCGCTTGTATTATTGTGTGGTTTCGGATTTGCATTTGCATTTTGGAGAAAGAAAAAATACGCTAAATAAACCCTATTCTATAAAGTTTTGCTCCTGATTGCGCTTTTCATCTGCGCAAGCCAGCTATGAACATAGTGTGTTTAGGGTTTAGTTAAAAAACAGTAACTTTCAATCTTAAAACGCTGGCAATCTACTTGCTTGTATTAAAAAGCAGGTTGTCGTGTATAAATTTATAACCTAATACGCTTTGAACTTTCTCTGAAGAAATTATTTTCCATTCATATACTTCTGGATCTTCAAATTCTGGTTCTTTAAAACCAGCACTTAATTTTGCAATGCTGTAAAACTCTTTTCTAGTTGGATGATGATTGGCACACGCATTAAAAATAGTATTCCAGCAATTCTGTGCAATTACTTCTTGTATAATTTCGATGCAATCTTCTCTGTGAATCATATTCACAAAACCCTTTGGTTGCGGTATTGCACGGCCGTCTTTAAACCAGTTTGCAGGACTTCTATCACCACCAAACAAGCCAGAAAAACGAATAATTGTAGTTTCAAAAAAAGTGTTCTCTTTAAATAAATTTTCAATAACAGTAAGTGGCGTATCTAACACAGCATCTTCTTCTGTCATTACTTTATTCAATTTGCCATACACAGAAGTAGCACTAATAAAAATAACTTTTTGAATAGCAGCTTCTTGTATTTGCGCAAGCAACCTTTCAAAACCATCAATATCTTTAGAAGTAATGGCAATAATTAAAATATCGGCCTCTAAAAAAGCATCAAACTCCTCAAATTCAGAAATATTTACAAGATAGGTATCTATGCCTAAGGCTTCTAAAACAGGAACTTTCTCTTCCGATGTAGTAGACCCTTTTACAGAAAAACCAGCTTCTAAAAAGGAATTTGCCAAAGGTTTCCCTAACCAGCCACAGCCTAAAATACTTATATTATTCAAAACTTTATACTTTAAGATTTAACAATTTTCTGTATCGCAACAGTTGTCTTCTTTTATCAATTTGCAAGAAACTACCGCCAACAAAGCCCCTAAAATAGGCGCTACAATGTATAACCAGAGTCCGTCTATATTACCAGAAACAATATTTGGTGCAATAGAACGTGCGGGGTTCATGGAAGCATTTGTAATTGGCCCTGCAAACATTGCCTCTAACAACACCACAGCACCTACTGCCATCCCTGCAATAATACCCATTTCTTTACTTCCGGTAGAAACATTTATAATAACCACCATTAAGAAAAAGGTTAACAAGAGTTCTAAAACAAAGGCACGCCAAACGTCTACTGTGGGTATGGTTGCTCCTAAATATTCACTGGCAGGAAATAGAAACCACAACACCAAACTAGCTGCAAAAGCACCTAAAAGCTGGGCAGTTATGTATTTGGGCACTTCTTTCCAAGCAAACTTTTTAGCATAGGCAAATGCAATGGTTACTGCTGGGTTAAAATGCGCACCAGACGTTTCGCCAAAGGCATAAATCATTGCCATAACTATTAAGCCCCAAGTAATTGCAATACCCACATGAGTTACTTCACCTCCGGTAACTTCATTTACCGTCATGGCACCTGTTCCACAGAAAATCATAGAAAAAGTTCCTATAAATTCAGATATGTATTTTTTCATTTTATAGAATAAGGAACAAAGATACATCGCTTTATTTTAAGAAATAGTTAACATTTATCGTTTTCTGAAATTGTAATTTTGAGCAAAATAAATATAAAAAAACCATGAAAAAAATACTACTAAGCGTATTTGTACTTGTATTAACGTATGCTACAAATGCACAAATTGAAACACCGGCACCGAGTCCGGCTCAAAAAATAACACAAAAAGTTGGTTTAACAACGGTAACCGTAGACTACTCTAGACCAAGCATGAGAGGAAGAACAATCTTTGGCGGTTTAGAACAATATGGAAACATCTGGAGAACGGGTGCAAACGCAAGAACAAAAATTACATTTTCTTCTGATGTAACCATCGCCGGAAATACTTTGGCAAAAGGAACCTATGCTATTTTTACAAAACCAGGTGAAACTTCTTGGGACATTTATTTTTACACGGAATCTAAAGGAAGCGGTGCACCAAAAACATTAGATATAGAAAAAATTGCTGCACAGATAAAGGCAACGCCTAAAAAATTACCAATAAATGTAGAAACGTTGACCATAACGTTTGACGATGTAACAAAAAATACTGCATTCTTTAATTTAAGTTGGGAAGCTGTTTCTGTAGGTTTTACGTTTACAACACCCACAGATGCAATGGTTACAAAAAGCATAGATGCTGCAATGGCTGGCCCTTCTGCGCAAGATTTGTTTAGTGCTGCAGTGTATTATTTACAAAACGGACAAGACATAGACAAAGCAAAAGTATGGATAGACAAAGCTATTGAAATGACTGCCGCACAGCCGCGTTTTTGGTACCTAAGACAACAGTCTTTAGTACACGCAAAAGCAGGAAGTACAAAAACGGCAATTGCTGCTGCAAAAATGTCTTTAGAATTGGCAACAAAAGCAGGGAATGATGCGTATATAAATATGAATACTGCCTCTTTAAAAGAATGGGGTGCCCTCTAAGCATTCTAGTAGCTTCTAAAATATTTAAAATCTCAAGTACCTGCTTGAGATTTTTTTTTGTTTTAAACTTATTTTCCATAGAAAAAAAACTTGCTTCGGAGTTCTTGTGATAAGACTAGATGGGTGTTATATTCAATATAATGGCCATTATTCAAAAAGACAAGTAGCTAAATTTATTGAGAATTTAAAAGTATAAAAACGCATAACCACACCGTATAAAAATAATTAATGTAAACTACTTTCTATTAAACTCGCGCCAAAGACTAAAGATTAGGCCCACATAAAAAAACGGCTAAAATTAAAAATTTCGATATTGTTTAGTTTCCTCAAAAACATGGTCTAGAATTTTTTGATCTACTGCATCAAAAACTAAATTTTTACGTTTCATTACTGCAGTAACAACTTCAGAAACTTTATTCATTTGAAAGGTTTCATAACCTGCTGTACCGCCCCAACTAAAAGAAGGTGTAAAGTTTCTTGGAAATCCGCTTCCAAAAATATTTGCACTTACGCCAACTACCGTTCCTGTATTAAACGTAGTGCTAATAGCACATTTAGAATGATCTCCCATCATTAAACCACAAAACTGCAATCCTGTTTTTGCAAAACGCTCGGTTTCATAATTCCATAATTTTACTTCAGAATAATTGTTTTTTAAATTTGAATTATTGGTGCCCGCTCCTAAATTACACCACTCACCTATCACAGAGTTTCCTAAATAGCCGTCATGGCCCTTACTAGAATACCCAAAAATAACAGCATTGCTTATCTCACCTCCTACTTTAGAAAAAGGCCCTATGGTAGTATCTTTATAAATTTTTGTTCCCATTTTAACAACGGCATTTTCGCACATTGCAAAAGGCCCTCTAATAGAAGAATTTTCCATTATTAAAGCATCTTTGCCAATATAAATAGGTCCTTCTGATGCGTTTAAAGTAGAAAACAAAATTTGTGCACCTTCTTCAATAAAAATATTTTCTGGATTTAAAACTTGTATTCCTGCTGGTATGGTTTCAGAAGTTCTTTCTGCTGTAATTAAATCAAAATCTTGCTGAATCGCTTTGCCATTATGCGTAAAAATATCTGAAGTATTTTTTATTTGAATTAGTTCTTCATCAAATTCTATTTGGGTATAAGTATCAAAATCTACCTCTTCTTGGCTTTGTGTTGTATGAAATGCCAATACGTCTTCACCTTTAAAAATAGCTTCATTTTTAGAAAGATTTTTTACCTTTTCTACCAAAGATTCCGTAGGACAAAAAGAGGCATTTATAAGAATATTCTCTTCCATTTCTACCATCGGATATTTTTCTTCTAAATAATCTGCGGTAATTGTAGTGGTAGTTAAACCAAGATGTTTCTCCCATTTTTCTCTAATGGTTAAAATTCCGATTCTAATATCTGCAACGGGTTTTGTATATGTAAATGGCAATAGTGTATCTCTAACATCACTATCAAATAAGATATAATTCATACTTTTTTTTTCTTGTACTACAAATCTACTTTAAAATGCCCACAAAAAAAACCAATTGCTATAAATACAATTGGTTTTCTAACGTTAAAAATTATAGGGATCCTTAATTTTTAATAAATTTCTGACTTCCGATCTGGTCTGCTGTAAAAACTTTTAAAATATAAATACCTTTACTTAAAGCATTCACATCCATTTTATTGCTAATACGCGTTACTTTTTTAGAAAGCGCCAATCTGCCTAAAGAATCATAAAATTCTACCGTAGCATTTTCAGCTCCAGAAGGCAATTGAATACGTACCTTATCTGATGCCGGATTTGGAAACATTTCAAACTTTAAACGTCTTGCCTCTGAGGTACTTAAAGCACCCTCTGCAACTACAGTAATAGTACCAAACATATTGCCTGAATGCGGAGTACATACATAATCACTCGATCCTACCAATGTAAAAATATGTGAAAAAGTAGCTCCGACATTCTCAGTAGCCCCACTATTAAAAGATTCATTTGCACCGGCGTTACTAACCACGTTATGGTTATTACTATTCCACACCCATTCTACAGTATCGCCTACTTCTATGGTTCTACTTGCTTTACTATCGCCAGTTGCTGATGGTGTAGAGTTACGCCCCCAATCAATGGTTACTGTGTTAACTGTCTGTGCAACTATGCCCACAGTAAACAATAAAAATAAAATAAAAGGTAATTTTTTAGTCATAATTTTGATTTTATTCCTTAAAGATAATTATTAATTTTAATACTTTAACGGGATATGTGTTAAATGTTTTTTACTGAACATTAAACAATAATTTATTTATAAGTTCATGAGAACAAATAAACGGTATTCCGATGAACAAGATTCCTTGAAAAAAGGAATAAATACAGAACAAATAAAGAGCTATTTGTAATTAGATTTGTATTTTTGGTTTAGAAAAAAGTAATATTTTAATGGGCACTAAGATGATTACTATCATAAAAAAGCCCCCTTTTAAAAGTAAAGATACTGCAAATGATTAAAAAATTTAAAAACATTGAAGATTCTCAATTAACAATTACAGAATTAATGCTGCCTTCACATTCTAATTTTAGCGGAAAAATACATGGGGGTCATATTTTAAATTTAATGGATCAAATTGCATTTGCTTGCGCCTCAAAACATTCTAGTAACTATTGCGTTACAGCCTCTGTAAATAAAGTAGACTTTTTAAATCCTATCGAAGTTGGAGAGCTTTTAACCTTAAAAGCTTCCGTGAATTATACAGGCAGAACTTCTATGGTAATTGGTTTGCGTGTAGAATCTGAAAATATTAGAACAGGAGAAACCAAACATTGTAATTCTTCTTATTTTACAATGGTTGCTAAAGATGAAAATGAAAAAAGCACTCCAGTTCCTGGAATTATCTTAACTTCTAAAGATGAAGTAAGACGCTATGCAAGGTCTATTGTAAGACAAAATGAAGGTAGTAAGAGAACGTCTAGATTTCATAGTGCTGTGTTTAAAATTGAAGATTATCTAAATTTATTAAAAGAAAGTAACTCGAAAATTGAATTGAAAGCGTAAACACCGAAGCTGTTTGCATTAATAATGCAAAAGCAGCCTAATTGTTTATCCTAACTCTTGTATCTTGCAAGTAGAAACATCATTCTTATGAAAGTAAATTTATTGTCTTGCGACGCACAAAGACCAGATAAAAGAGCAATAGCGAGATGCATTGCAGAATTCTCGGCTACCATTACCGATTCTTTGGCAGCAGAGCTTGCAGAAATCCTTTTAGAAGGAGATGCCGTAGATATTGAATTAGATGGTAAAAATTCTGGCTCTGCCTTAAGAGCTTTTCGCAAACTAAGTATTGATTACGAAATTATAGAATAATGCTTCTTTTGGCTAAAAAGTTCTAGAAAGGTTAAATCCTAAATGAATGTCTCCGCCAAAAAAGTTACCTGTTGTTTCTGTTATAAATGATTTTTCTACCATAGTAATTGCATTCGATAGAATAATTTGAAAAACGTGCCCACCAGTTTCTATATCTACACCAAAAGCCAATGAGTTTCTAGCATTAATAGATGTAAGCTTCTGAAATTGCTGGTAATATTCTGCATTTAAAGAAACTCGTTTACTCAACTTTACTCTTGTACCAACACCTAACGCAAAAATATCATGTGGGTCTGCGGCTATAGTTGCTAAATTTCTATGCACATATGTTGGTGTTACTTGAACTGATAATGAAGAATTTACTTTTTTAGCAATTAAAACTTGCCCCACATAAAATAAGCTTTCAGCAAAAGTTCTTTCACTTCCTGCAATTGCTTTCTGACTCTTGGCAGCAACACTTCCAAAAAGAGAAACTGCAAAAGGAAACGCATTTGTACCCGTTTTCTGTTTTAACAAACTATATTTCAAATACCCGTCATAGGTTTTTTCAAAACTACTTCTTCCTAAGCCAACGGTTAAATCGTCTGTTAAACCATATTCTAGAGCAAAACGAATATTTGCTTGATCTAATCCAAAAAGCTCTTCAAACCCGGTGTTTACCCTACCAAATCTATGAGAAATTATAAACTCTAATTCTTTGTTTTTTCTATTTTCTATAGAATGACCGTTTACAATTCTAGTTCCTTTAAAAGTAGCCGAAACTATGTTTTCCATTTTTGGCGCTTCCCTCTCTAAAATGTCTAACAAATCTTGAGAACACAGTTGTAAACTAGCTAGCATAAAAAATGCTGTTAAAAATATTTTTTTCATAGGTTACTTGTTATATGGTTTGTGATACAAACGAAAACTTACTTTTATTTTTTCTGAAATATTATTTTTTACTATGGAAGGAATTTTAACATCAAAATCTGTTAAATTAATAAAGAAATCTCCTGTCATTTCAAGAACCGCATCTGTTTTTTTTGTTAGCGCCTTAATCGTAATTTCTTTTGTTTTTCCGTGAATGGTCAAATTTCCTTTTATAGCTATAGATCTTTCGGAAGTTGTAATGGTCTCAAAATCTATAATATCTCCTTTAAAAGTTGCCTTTGGATACTTGTCAGATTCTACATAATTCTCATTAAAGTGTTCTTGCATTAATGCTTTTTTAAACATAAAAGACTTCATTAAAATAGCTATAGCCATTTTACCGCTAGTGGCATCTACAACGCTTAAAACCTGATTATTCTGAGCCTCTATATTTTCTATTGGAGTTTCTGAAAAAAAAGAAATCATTCCCTTTTTAGTTAAAAAACGCTCCTGCCCATTGGTAAATGAAACCAAAAATAGACACATAAAAAAGGTGCTTACTATTTTCATACTATTTTATTTTGAATTCATAACAACGCACTTAACAAGAATTACATCCATTAAAAAACCAGTACAAATTCCTTTTAAAATAACTTCTTGCCCTTCTTTTATTTCTGCACTCTTCTTAAACTCATCCTGCACTAAATAACAAACCACACTTCCAAAGTCGTCTTCTGTTTGTAATGAAATAGCTGCTTTTTCACCATTAAATTCCACATTAGCAACCTTCCCTTTTACGGCAATAATCTTATTTAGGTATTTTGTATTCGCCTTTGTTTCATCCGAAGAAAAATCTGCGAATAAAATATTTGCAGTTATTGCGATGTCTACCGGTTTTTCAGCAACATTTATATGCGGTTTATGATACATTGTATACCCAATAAAAATGCTTAAAAGACCAATTATTAGAATGTAGATAGTAATTTTTTTCATTTCCTAATTCTGTACATTAATTATCTAAAGCACCTTCATCTACCCAATCTACAATACTTTTTATCTGTGCCGCAGTTAAAACTGCCCCTTTTGGCATCCTACCACTTGCAACTTCACTTTTTACCATGGCCGCATGCTCGCTAACTTCTGTATAATTTTTTAACTCAGGAAAATTTCCTCCAACACCATGGCAAGACAAACATCTAGCATCCATAATTGGCTTTACGTCGTTAATAAAAGAAACCTTTGTTAACTCTTCTTGCTGTTCTTCTATATTTGAAATACAAGCAGTAAACGAGCATGCTAAAAGAAATATGGCGCAGATGATGTTATGTTTTGTATTCGATTTCATGTACATTAAATTTAAGTTCGCTAATTTGAGCATGTAAATTAATACTTTTTTTTGAAGCGTTTAGTGCTCCCTTAAAAAAAATGTAGATAAATCTTTATAAATCTGTTTTAAATAATAAGTTAGGAACGTGTATAAATTAAAAAGCCTCCAATAAGGAGGCTTTTTAATTTATACTAATTTCTTAGCGTTTGAAACTTTTTGCTTTGTAAGCGCCAGGTCTATTACTTGTTTCATTTCTGTAACATAATGAAATGTTAGGCCTTTAAGGTAGCTCTCTTTTATTTCTAAAATGTCTTTCTCATTTTCTTTACACAAAATTATTTCTTTGATATTTGCTCTTTTTGCAGCCAATATTTTTTCTTTAATTCCGCCAACTGGTAATACCTTACCACGTAAAGTAATTTCACCTGTCATTGCCAATTTATTTTTAATTTTACGCTGTGTATACGAAGAAACCAAAGAGGTTAACATAGTTATACCTGCACTTGGTCCATCTTTTGGTGTGGCTCCTTCAGGAACGTGAATATGCACATTGTACTTCTCTAAAATTTCTGATTTAATACCAAACTCTTCAGCATTTGACTTAATGTATTGTAAGGCAATCGTTGCAGATTCTTTCATTACTGTGCCTAAATTACCCGTAATAGAAAGTGTTCCTTTTCCTTTCGATAAAATAGATTCAATAAATAAAATATCTCCACCAACCTGTGTCCACGCCAAACCAGTAACTACACCAGCAACATCGTTATTTTCGAATTTATCTCTATTTCTAGGGGTTCCTAAAATATCCGCTACTTTTTCCGTAGTTAATGTAATATTATATTCTTCTTCTAACGCAATAGACTTTGCTGCAAAACGCACCACTTTTGCTATTTTCTTTTCCAAACCACGCACGCCAGATTCACGTGTATAGCCCTCTACAATTTGTTCTAACTGCTTTTTACCTAGCTTTAAATCCTTTACCGTTAATCCATGTTCTTTTAACTGCTTTGGTAATAAATGTCTTTTCGCAATTTCTACTTTTTCTTCAATCGTGTAACCAGATACGTTTATAATTTCCATTCTATCGCGCAGAGCCCAAGGAATTTGTCCTAAATTGTTTGCTGTTGCTATAAAAAGCACTTTAGATAAATCGTATCCAACTTCTAAATAATTGTCGTAAAAAGATTCATTTTGTTCTGGATCTAATACTTCTAGCATTGCTGATGAAGGATCGCCTTGATGACTTTGCCCTAATTTATCGATTTCGTCTAAAACAAAGACAGGGTTTGAAGTTCCTGATTTCTTTAAATTCTGAATTAAACGTCCTGGCATTGCACCAATATATGTTTTTCTATGTCCGCGAATCTCTGCTTCATCACGCAAACCACCTAAAGACATTCTTACATATTTACGGCCTAACGCTTCTGCTACAGATTTACCTAATGATGTTTTACCAACACCTGGAGGGCCGTATAAACAGATAATTGGCGATTTCATATCTCCTCTTAACTTTAAAACAGCTAAATATTCTATAATTCTTTCTTTTACTTTTTCTAAACCAAAATGATCTCTATCTAAAACCTTTGTTGCCTGTTTTAAATCAAATTTATCTTCAGAGTAAATGCCCCAAGGCAACTCCAATAACAACTCTAAATAACTTCTCTGCACTCCGTATTCAGCAGCTTGCGGATTCATTCTTTTTAAGCGATTTAACTCTTTTTCAAAAGTAAGCCCCACTTCTTTATTCCATTTCTTCGTTTTTGCTTTTATGCGCATTTCCTCCAACTCTTCGTCATTCGAAGCACCACCCAATTCTTCTTGAATCGTTTTTAACTGCTGGTGTAAATAATACTCACGTTGTTGTTGGTCTAAATCTTCACGTGTTTTAGACTGAATATCATTGCGTAATTGTAATTTCTGAAGTTCTTTATTTAAGTTTTTTAAAGCTAGTAGTGCACGTTCTTTTAGATTGTCTTTTTCTAAAATCACTTGTTTTTGAGCAACGCTTAAATCCATATTTGATGAAATAAAATTCACCAAAAATGAGTTTGACTTGATATTTTTAATAGCAAAAGATGCTTCTGAAGGCAACATCGGATTTTCCTTTATTACTTCTAAAGCCTGTTCTTTAATCGATTCTATAATTGCTTCAAATTCTTTTTCATCGTCTACTTCTTTGTCTTCAACGGCCTCTTTTACAGCAGCCTTTAAATACGGTTTATCCTGAACAATAGCATCTATTTCGAACCGTTTTTTACCTTGAATAATAACGGTTGTATTGCCATCAGGCATTTTTAAAACACGTAAAATTTGTGCAACTACACCTGTCGTATGAATATCTTTTAAAGTAGGTTCTTCTTCGTCTTCATTTCTTTGTGCAACTACCCCAATTACTTTATCGCCTTTATTTGCATCCTTTATCAATTGAATAGATGCATCTCTACCAGCAGTAATAGGAATTACAACCCCTGGAAATAATACGGTATTTCTAAGTGGTAAAATTGGTAAGATTTCTGGTACGCTTTCTTTATTAATAATTTCTTCATCTTCGGGCGTCATTAAAGGGATTAACTCAGAATCCTCATTTAACATACTATGTAGCGACATGTTGTCTAATCTTAATACTTTTGGTTTGCTCATCTTCTATATATCTGTCATACTGACATTGAAATCTTTTAGTAAGAAAATCAAAATCTGTTTTGTGTTTATTAAATATCTGAATATCAAAATTTTACAATAGTAAAACGCTAACTTTCTACTTATAAAAGTCAATTTTTATGCCAAAAAGATATATTGGCAAATAAGAGTTTGAATTATTTAAAAACTAGTTGTTATATGTTAAGCCAATAATTTCTCTTACTTTATCTAAGGTATTTATTAAGTTTTTAGAGAACTCAAACGTCATCACATTACTTTCTTTTTTTCCTGCTCTTAAAAGGTTGTTGAAGTGCTCTGTTTCATAATTATATCCAATCGTTTTATAATCAAAATTAATTATTTCTTCTGTATTATTTTGAATGACTGTAATCGATGAAGATTGATGAAATTGCCGATTTAATTTTACAATTGCTTTGTCAAATTTTAATATCGCAATACTTGGTGTTTCTTCTAACAACGTACTTTTTAAGGTTGCTTTCGCATTTTTATACTGAAAAACCATATCGCAGCTAGCATCTGCACCATTTTTGAAAAAAGTAGCACTTGCATCAATAGTATCAGGTTCTCCTAAGGTTGCTAAAGCTGCAAAAATTGGATAAACACCAATATCTAACAAACTACCACCACCCAATTCTTTTTTAAATAATCTACTGTCTGTATTGTATGGCGTATGAAAGCCAAAATCGGCTTCTAAACTTTTTAATTTGCCAAATTTTTCGCTTTTAACGAGGCCTAAAACATATGTAAAATGAGGTAAAAAAAAGGACCATAATGCTTCCATTAACAAGACATTATTTTCTTTTGCTACCTGTATCATTTCTGTAACTTCAGACAAATTCATTGCAAATGGTTTTTCACATAAGACTGCTTTTTTATTTTGCAGACAAAGTAATGCATGCTCTTTATGAAAACTATGCGGAGTTGCAATATAAACGGCATCTACATTGGTATCTTTAGCTAATTCTTCATAAGAACTATATGCTTTTTTAGCATTGTGTTTCTCTGCAAAATTATTGGCATTTTGAATATTTCTTGAAGCCACTGCAACTAATTCCACATTTTCTACGGATGCTAAATCTATTGCAAATTTATTGGCTATTTTACCTAAACCAATAATTCCCCAGCGTATATTTTTATTTGTCATTTATTGTTGTTTTATCAAAATTAAAAAAACCTAAAAAGAAGAATAGAATAATTAAAGTAACTACATGAATAATATTTAAAGATACATCATTTAAGATATCATAGGTAATTTTAAAGATTGCAAGTGAAGTAATAACTAATGTTAATTTACTTTGCCTGTTTATCGATTTAAAGACAAATAATAGCGAAAAAAAAGAGACTAGAATACAGCCAATAAAATTCAACCATAAATAACTAATAATTGGATCTAAACCTTGCGCTTCTAAATTATAGATTCCGAAGTAAAAAATTAAACAAATTAATACTTGTGTAATTAAAGCTGCTATAAAAACAGCATTTCCATTTACTTTTTTAAAGAAAAATGCAAGTAAGAAAATCCCCAATACATTTCCGTAGAAAATAGATCCGATAATATTCACTAATTCTATTAAATTTTCGAATAAATTAGCAATACAAGCTATTGAAATTGCAACGATTCCCCAAAGCAAGGTAAACCATTTAGAAGCTTTTACATAATGGGCATCACTCTTTTCGCCTTTTACGTTTCGCTTGTACAAATCTATCGCAGTAGTGCTTGCCAATGCATTTAATTCTGATGCCGTTGAAGACATTGCCGCAGATAAAATTACGGCCAGTAAAAGTCCTATTAATCCTCTTGGTAAATTATTTATTATAAAATGAATAAAGACGTAATCTTTGTCATTTGCCTCTATTGCCGCATCTACCTTTTTAACAATTGCTTTAGAAGCAACTTTTAGTTCTAAATCTCTTTCGTTTAAAGCTTGAATTTGTTCTTTTTCTATTAATTGAAAACCATCTGCAAAAATTGCTTTTTTTGTATTTTCTATTTGAATATGTTCTGCTTCTAATTGTTGATATTCCTCAACATATTTAGATGATGCAATCGCATCATTTACAGTAGGATTAAAATTTAATGGAGATGCATTGAATTGATAAAACACAAAAACCATCACCCCAATTAACAGAATAAAAAACTGCATTGGTACTTTTAGCAATCCGTTAAAAATTAAGCCTAATTGACTTTCTCTTACAGATTTTCCTGATAAATAACGCTGTACCTGACTTTGATCTGTTCCAAAATAAGACAACATTAAAAAGGTTCCTCCTAAAACACCAGTCCAAACGGTGTATCTATTGCTCAAATCAAAAGAAAAATCCAACACTTCCATTTTATTACTGGCACCTGCAATCTCTAGGGCATTTGTAAATGTTATATTTTCAGGAAGCTGACTCATAATCATAAAAAATGCAATCAACATTCCTATAAAAATGATAATCATTTGTTGTTTCTGTGTTACGTTTACTGCTTTTGTACCTCCGGAAACAGTATAAATTATTACTAGGAAACCGATAATAATATTTAAGGTTAGTAAATCCCAACCTAAAACTGCTGACAGAATAATTGCAGGCGCAAAAATGGTAATTCCAGCAGCCAAACCTCTCTGAATTAAAAATAAAATTGCGGCTAAACTTCTTGTTTTTAAATCGAATCTCCCTTCCAAAAACTCATACGCGGTGTATACTTTTAACTTGTGGTAAATCGGAATAAAAACCACACAAATAATAATCATAGCAATCGGCAATCCGAAGTAAAACTGTACAAAGCCCATTCCGCTATGAAATGCTTGCCCTGGAGTTGATAAAAAAGTAATTGCACTGGCTTGTGTTGCCATGACAGACAAACCAATCGTCCACCATTTAGAGTCACTTCCTCCTTTAATATAATCTGTAACGTTCTTATTTTTTCTAGTTACATAGGTTCCATAGGAAACGATAGATATTAAAGTTACAGATAAAATAATCCAATCTACCAAATGTAATTTACTTGCTATCTCCATCTATTAAAAGGTGAAATAATTAGTAATAAAATAAAATGCAATCAAGTAAATTACATTCGCTGCTAGCACAAATGTGTATTCTTTTTTCCAAGTGTATTTTTGATTATTCATGAATATGAATCTATAATTTTTATTTTCTTTTTATTCCTTAATATCGTCCTTACCGACCGCCAACATATTTGCAAACAATTTATATGCACCAGAGACACCTGCAGGCAATTCTCTAAAAAAACTTAATCCGGTGTATATGTAATTCCCTTTGCCTAATTTTGCAATTAACAGACTTCCTTCTTTTGCTGTTTCACCTGTATCATTCATAGATAAAATTGGGGTGTATTCTTTACTCCATGTTCCCGGAAAATACAAACCTCTTTCTTGCACCCAACCTTTAAAATCTTCGGATGTAATTTTATTTGGATAATTTAAAAGCGAATGTTCTTTCTCTAAAATCCTAACTTCTGCAAACTCATCTGCAACACGGTCTCTAGATAATTTTAATTCAAAAGGTGCAGCAACATCTACCCGTCTATTCGTATTGTATTGCACAATCATATTACCTCCATTTTCTACGTATGCTAATAAATATTTTTGTTTGAATTTTAATTCTTTTACTACATTATAAGCTCTAATTCCTAAAACAATTGCATCATACCCAAGTAGGTTCTTCTCATTTATTTCTGCCGGATTTATAAGGTCAACTGTATAGCCTATCTGACGTAAACTTTCTGGAATAGCATCTCCTGCTCCTTTTATATAGCCAATTTTAGTACCTATCGTTTTTATATTTAAGCGAACAACCTTTGCCTCAGAAGTTAATAAAACCGATTGTTTAGGTATGTGATTGTAATTGATTTCTACCAACTCTTTGTTATATGTTTTTCCGTCTGAAGTCACAATTACCTTTAATTTTCCTTCTGACTGGTTTTCCGTTGGAAAAACTAAAAAATCTACTTCATATGTATCTCCTTTTTGTTTAATTATAAATGTTTTAGCTTTTGTAGAGACCTTCCATCCTTCTGGAACTTCTAACTTTATAGTACCAGCTACATTATTTGCTCCTGCACGTACCTCAACCACTACTTTTTGTGGCATATCATTAGAAAAAATAAGTACTTTGTCCTTTAGTTTAGTAGTTACTTTAGGTAAAACCTCAAAAGGTTCATAAATTTCACCAATATCTCTTTCTGCATATCTTCTAACCAGATTTTTTGTAAATGTAATTGGGATGCCTTCAATAGTTAAATTAAAATTAATTATCACAGGTCTTGGAGTTTCTGGCTTCCCTATTAATAATTGGTTTTCAACTGAATACATTCCTAAAGAAGCTTCTTTTTTTAACCAATAAGGATCTGAAAATTCAGTTGTTGCTAGTGTGATTGTTTCCTTAAAATTTACTTTTTTATTTGCTTCTAAATCCAACTCTTTCAGAAATGTTTTTTTATCAATGGTAGATTCAACTGAAGTAAGTTCAACCGCAATTGTACTTCTATTTAGAGCTTCAAAATTAATTTCTATGGAAGTATTTGGCGCTCCTGAAGCACTATTTGCAGAAACCTCTAAATACAAACCTGCACAAGCTTCAATAATTACTTTCAATTCCTTTTCTTTGATTATTCGCCAATGCCTATCTTCTAATTTCTGAATCAACTGATATGCTTCCATTAATTTTGGCAGGTGTATAGACGGATTCACAAAATCGAAATCTTCTTCTATTTCATATAAAATAGCACCAATTTCTCCCCCATCTTTTAAACGATTCCAAGTAGTATTGATTCCTGAAAAAATATCCTTTTCATCTTTGGGTTTGTCTCCTTTTAAAAAGGCTACATATTCATTCTGACTTCCTCTAGTAGTAAGTCTACCAAAACCCTGACATAAATGCTGGCTGCTTGCCATAGAAGCTAATTCGTTATTAGAAAGGCCTTTTAACGGATAATATACACCAACATCAAAAGCCATTAATTTGCCTTTTGTTGCTTTTTCAAAATCTTGTTGACTCTTATAAAACCAAGAAGATGTATTAAAAAATAATCTTTTTGGCTGCCAAAGGCTTGTATATTTTAATTGAGAGACAAACTGAGAACTATCGTTAGCGAGGTCAAAAGCGGCAACACTAAGCATTGCAGAAGATGTGTGATGCCCGTGAGTTGTGCCAGGAGTTCTATGATTAAATCTATTGATTACTACATCAGGCTTAAAGGTTCTAATAGCCCAAACAACGTCACTTAATACTTCCTTTTCATTCCAAATTTCTAAAGTTTCATCTGGGTGTTTAGAATATCCAAAATCATTTGCTCTTGTAAAAAATTGTTCACCACCATCGATATTTCTAGCTGCTAATAATTCTTGTGTTCTAATTACCCCTAAAAGCTCTCTAATTTCGGGTCCAATTAAATTCTGTCCACCATCTCCTCTTGTTAAAGACAAATAAGCAGTTCTTGCCTTAACTTTATTTGCTAAATACCCAATTAAACGGGTGTTTTCATCATCCGGATGCGCGGCAATGTATAAAGCAGTTCCTAAAAAATTTATTTTTTGAAGTTTTTCGTAAATCTGATTTGAAGTTAATTTTTGAGGCTTCTGTGCAGCTATTGAGTTGGTAATTAATAAAAACACAATTATCAATAGAAAAAATTTCTTCATATTTTAAAATTTGGAGACCAAACAAATGTAGTTTTTTAAGAACTAAAATAAAGTTTGTTAACATAATTATAACATTTTAGAATTCATAAAAAGAATAGTGATAACCTGTTAATAAAATAATTTTTAAAGTCACTTATTTAGAATATATTTGTAATTCAAATAACGAAATAACAGTATATGAAATTCATTGTATCTAGTTCGCAATTATTAAAACAACTACAAGTTTTAGGAGGCGTTATAAATAGCAACAACACATTACCAATTTTAGACAATTTTCTGTTTGAATTATCAGAGAATCAACTAAAAATTTCTGCATCTGATTTAGAAACAACTATGAGTTCTGTAGTTGCTGTAGAAAGTGACAGTTCTGGTTCTATTGCTGTTTCTGCACGTTTATTATTAGATACTTTAAAAACGTTTCCAGACCAACCATTAACGTTTAAAACCGAAGGTAGTAACACCATTGAAATTAGTTCTGATCAAGGGAAGTACGATATGGCTTACTTTGGTGGAGATGAATTCCCGAAAGCGGTTTCATTGCCATCACCAAGTAAAACGGTAGTGCCTGCAAACATCTTAGGAACTGCAATTTCTAAAACAATCTTTGCTGCTGGAAATGATGATTTACGCCCAGTAATGAGTGGCGTCTTTTTTCAGTTTAGTTCTCAAAGCTTAACTTTTGTAGCTACAGACGCTCACAAATTAGTAAAATATACAAGAACAGATGTTACTGCAGATCAAACAGCAGAATTCATTATGCCAAAGAAACCTTTAAATTTATTAAAAGGAATTTTAGGCGGTTCTGATAGTGATGTTACAATTGAATATAATGATGCTAATGCAAAATTTACGTTTGATAACGTAGTTTTAGTATGTCGTTTAATTGATGGGAAATACCCTAATTACGAAGCAGTAATTCCAAAAGAAAATCCGAATAAATTAACAGTAGACAGAGCATCTTTCTTAAATTCTGTAAGACGTGTTTCTATTTTCTCTAGCAAAACAACACACCAGATTCGTTTGAAAATGGCGGGTACAGAATTAAATATTTCTGCAGAAGATTTAGACTTTGCAAATAAAGCAGATGAACGTTTAAGTTGCGATTATCAAGGTGATGATATGCAAATAGGCTTTAACTCTCGTTTTCTAAGTGAAATGTTAAACAATTTAAGTTCGAACGATGTTTTAATTGAAATGTCTTTACCAAACAGAGCAGGAATTTTAACTCCTATTGATGGTACTGATGAAGGTGAGCAAGTTACAATGCTTGTAATGCCAGTAATGTTAAATAGTTAATCGATTAAATTTGTTATTCCTACGCAGGTAGGTATTCACATATAAATAATAAGAAAACCATAATTAATTTTTAAGTTAATTATGGTTTTTTGTTTACTTTTAAAAAAATGAATTTCTTAGCACATTTATATTTATCAAGAAACAATACCAATATTATGATAGGCAATTTTATTGCAGATCATATTCAGGGAAATAAGTATGAAGGTTTTTCTGCAGAAATTCAGCAAGGTATTTTTTTACACAGAGAAATAGATACGTTTACAGATGCACATGAGGTGGTTCGAAAAAGCAAAAGACGTTTACATGAACGCTACCGACATTATGATGGCGTAATTATCGATATTTTTTACGACTACTTCTTGGCTAAGAATTGGGCAAGCTATTCTGAAATTCCCTTAGAATTATTTACAAAATCGGTTTACAATTTATTAGATGAGATTAAATTAGATTTGCCTATAAAATCTCAACAATTCATCAATTATATGATTGAATATAATATTCTATTCAACTATAAATATAAAGACGGCATTGAAAAAGTTTTAAACGGCATGAATAAAAGAACAAAAGGAAAATCTCAAATGAACTTAGCTATTGAAGACTTGCATTGCTTAGAAGCTGAATTTGAAGCAGATTTTACCCTATTTTTTAAGGAATTAATAGCACACACAAACCAGAAATTAAAAAAAATTGATACTACCGTATGAAAAAAATAATTTTAGTCCTTACAATTTCATTATTATTTTCCAATTGCAAAACAAACAGCAAGAAAGAAAAAATCACGGGTTTAATTACTGAAAAAGCAATGGTAGTGTCTGCCAGAGAGGAAGCTTCTAAGATTGGTTCTGATATTTTAAAAAAAGGCGGAAATGCATATGATGCCATGGTAGCCACACAACTTGCATTGGCCGTTGTATACCCGGTTGCTGGTAATATTGGTGGCGGTGGTTTTATGGTTTATAGAGCTAGTGACGGAAAAACGGGTGCGTTAGATTTTAGAGAAAAAGCACCTTTAAATGCAAGTAAGGATATGTATTTAGATACAGAAGGAAATGTAATTCCAGGAAAAAGTAGTTTTGGAATACATTCTGTAGGAGTTCCAGGAACTATTGCTGGCCTTTTTGAAGTATATAAAAAGTTCGGAAGCCTTCCTTTTAAAGATTTAATTCAGCCTGCTATAGATATGGCAAGAAATGGTTTTAAAGTTACAAGTAAGCAAGCAAAAGCTTTAAACCGAACTCGTAAACTTTTCGAAAAAGCAAATAACTACAAAGTTTTATTTGACAAAGAATGGAAAAAAGGAGACCTACTAAAACAAGAAGAATTAGCACAAACTCTGGAACGAATAAGAGATAACGGGCAAGATGGATTTTACAAAGGAAAAACGGCACAATTATTTGTTGATTATGTAAAAGAATTAGGTGGAATTATTTCACTAGAAGATTTAGAAAAATACAAAGCAATTTGGCGCAAACCAATAGAGTTTAATTATAAAAACCATAAAATTATTTCTATGACCTTGCCAGCGAGTGGCGGAATTTGTTTGGCACAAATTTTAAAATCTATAGAACCTTTTGACTTAACTAAAATAGCACACAACTCTTCAAAGTATGTGCAGTTATTAACAGAAGCAGAGCGCAGGTCATATGCAGACAGAGCACATTATTTAGGAGATATTGATTTTATAAATGTTCCAATAGACAGTTTAATAGCAACTTCATATATTAAAAAAAGAATGAATTCTTTTTCTTGGGATAAAGCAACAAAATCATCAGAAGTTTCTCACGGAGCTATTTTAGGACATGAAAGTGATCAAACAACCCACTACTCTATTGTAGATCAATTTGGAAATGCAGTTTCTGTAACGACCACTTTAAATACAGGATATGGTTCTAAAGTGCTTGTTAAAGGAGCAGGGTTTTTCTTAAACAATGAAATGGATGATTTTAGTGCAAAGCCTGGAGTACCAAATGTGTATGGTCTTGTAGGTTCTAAAGCGAATGCTATTGCTCCTGAAAAAAGAATGTTAAGTTCTATGACTCCAACCATTGTAGAAAAAGATGGAAAACTTAAAATGGTTTTAGGAACTCCAGGAGGATCTACAATTATAACTTCTGTTTTACAAAATATTATAAATATTGTAGATTATAAAATGGGAATGCAAGAATCTGTAAATAAAGCGCGTTTTCATCACCAATGGTTGCCAGACAATATTAGAATGGAACCCAATGGATTTGATAGCACTACAAAAGACAACTTAAAGGCGTTAGGCTATGAATTGGTAGAGCGTAACTCTTTAATTATTGGACGTGTTGATGCTATTTTATTGTTGCCAAACGGGAAATTAGAGGGTGGTGCAGATCCGAGAGGAGACGATAAAGCTGTTGGATTTTAATTAGTTATTGGTACAAAAGAAAAAAATTGATTAATTTTAGCATCATATTTGTTAAGATAAATCAACTTTTTCATCGACATAGCTATTTTACAAAGGTCATTGCAGTGCGCATAAAAACCTAAAGCACTCGAAATAAAAACCTTAAAACTAAAACTGATTAAAAACTAAACTATGATTCAACCTTTTCACTTAGCAATACCTGTTCAAAATCTAGAAACATGCAAAGCTTTTTACAAAGATGTTTTAAATTGTGAAGAAGGGCGTTCTACTGAAGATTGGGTAGATTTTAATTTCTTCGGTCATCAGTTAGTAATTCATCAAAAAGAAGACTTTAAAGCGGTAAGAATATCAAATCCTGTAGACGGGTACGATGTTCCTGTTCCACATTTTGGAGTTGTTTTAACTTGGGAAGATTGGCATGATTTAGCAGATCGATTAAAAGCTACTAATACAAAGTTTGAAATAGCACCTTGCATTCGTTTTAAAGGAAAAGTTGGCGAACAAGCAACTATGTTCTTTAAGGATCCAGAAAATAACGCTTTAGAGTTTAAAGCATTTAAAGATATACAGCAACTCTTTGCTAAATAATGCAGTTATTAGAAAAACATATTGTTGAAGAATTAGAAAACAAAATTCGTTTTCAAGAATATGGTGTTGGTATATTTAACACAATACCTACCAAATCTGCTATTAAAAAAGCAATCAAAAAGAAACTTATTTTTATTGATGGAGTTATAGCTACCACTGCTATATATATTTCTGGTGGTGAAAAAATTGAACTGTTTGAATCCGAAAATACATCAACTTTTGAGAGGTTAAAACTAGACTTAGAAGTAGTATTTGAAGATGATTACTTAGCGATCATTTATAAGCCGGCAGGAATTTTAGTTAGTGGTAATAAATTTGTAACCATTGCAAACGGATTGACACAAAATCTTAAAAAAAGCAGGCATTCAAATGCTGTAAAACCACAACCTATCCATAGATTAGATTATCCTACGAGTGGCCTTTTACTAGTTGGAAAAACGAATACCGCAATTACAGCACTTAGTAAATTATTTGAAAATAAAGAAATCAAAAAAACCTACTTTGCAATTACTATTGGGAAAATGAGCTCTAAAGAAACTATAAATTCAACGATCGATGAAAAGGACGCACTCACAGAATTTGAAGTAATAGCTTCTGTTGCTTCAGAACGTTTTAGCTTTTTAAACTTAGTAAAACTACAACCTAAAACGGGCAGAAAACATCAAATAAGAAAACATTTGTTTGCAATTGGAAATCCTATTTTAGGAGACAAAGAATATTTTTTAGAAGATAAAATCTTAAATGGCAAAGGATTGTTTTTACATGCAGCATCTTTAGAATTTATACATCCTTTTACAAAAGCTATCATTTCAAACTCAAAAGAACTTCCAAAGAAATTTACAAAGATTTTTTCTGATTTTTAAATTAAAATGCGCAAAACAAATGGCTTTTTCTTCTAAAAATTAATAATTAAACCTCTTATACCATGTATTCATATGAAAAAAACTATTAAATATACCACTTTACTTTTCTTGCTTTTAGTTGCTGTATTCGCTATTTTTTATTTTACTTATAACGAGCCGCTTCCTAAGGGAGAACAAGGAAAACAGGCAGATGAATTGGCATCTAAAATGTTAAAAGAATTAGCGTATGAAGCATATAAAAATACAGAAGTTTTAGAATGGAGTTTTAGAGGAAAACATCACTATAAATGGTACAAGCAAGAAAATATTGTAGTAGTATCTTGGAAACAAAATAAAGTTATTTTAAATACTAAAGAATCAGATAAATCTGAGGTATATATTGATGATGAAAAAGTAGTAAACTCCAAAATTCTTAAGCAAGCAAGAGACTTTTTTAATAACGATTCTTTTTGGCTAGTCGCGCCTTATAAGGTTTTTGATGTTGGTACAGAAAGACGTATTGTAAAATATAATGACAAAGATGCGCTACTAATTACGTATGCCTCTGGAGGCACAACTCCTGGAGATTCGTATCTTTGGATTCTAGATAAAAACTACATGCCTACTTCATTTAAAATGTGGGTAAAAATAATTCCTATAGGTGGCCTTTCTGCAACTTGGTCTGATTGGACAACAACTAAAAGTGGTATAAAACTACCTACAAAACACACATTGTCATTACTTGATTTAGAGATATCTATGGGTAAAGTAAAAGCTAAAAATAGTAACGCAGATAAACTCTCAAAAAGTATCTTAAAAGTTGTAAAACATGAGACTTATAAAACACACACTTTTTAGAATGAAGTTTTGATGGAAGAAGAAATTTTAAATGGTACAAAGAAAAAAACATAGTAGCGGTCTCTTGGGATACTATTTGTATAAACGTACCTAACTAAAAATAAAGAAAATAATGTAATCTTATAAAAAGAAGTTACCTGTGCTTCTCTTCTACTACAAGCTTGGATTTTTTTTTTAAAAATAATGACTCTTTTTGTCTACCAGCAGTGCATAAACTATTTGAAAAAGGAATTGTCAGAAGTATTGGAAAAGTAGATGATATAGTCGCATTTTAAGTAAAAGATAGAAAAGGTGGTTCTACTCCTGGAGATTCGTATCTTTGGATTTTAGATGATTATAATTTACCTATTCGCTATAAAATGACTGTACCAAGTATAAAAACGTTAGGAGTTACGGCTACCTGGGAAGATTGGACTACTGCAGAAAGCGGTATATTATTTCCAACAAGCCACACTTTTTCTAGTGAACCTAAATTAAGTATAATAACTGTAAAAGGATATAACTAATGAATTCAAAAACAATAGCAAACGGTATTTTAAGAGCATTAGGAATTCTATTAGGGGTTTTTCTTCTTTGTTATTTTCTAAACGCCATTCAATCTGTAATTGTGTATATAATTATTGCAGGAGTTTTATCGCTAATTGCAAGACCTATTATTCTATTACTTAGAAATAAATTAAAATTCCCAAATACCCTCGCAGTTATCTTTACAATGTTTTTAATGTTGAGTTTCTTGACAGGTTTAATCTTAATGTTTATACCTTTAATTGCAGAACAAGGGCAAAGTTTATCATTATTAGAAGTGGATAAATTACAGGAAAATATTCAAGAAATATTTAATCAAATAACTGCTTACTTTTCTTCCCGAGGAATTGATGTTTTAGGTAAATTAAAAAATATTGATATTCTTGCCCAATTTAAAGAAATTCCAGATTTCTTAAATGCCGTTTTAGCAACCGTTGGATCTTTAAGTGTTGGCCTATTTTCTGTGTTATTTATTTCCTTCTTTTTTATGAAAGATAGCCAGTTATTAAAAAACGGTGTAATGACTATAATTCCGAACGGCAAGGAAGGTAGATTTTCAAAATCACTAGAAACTATTAATGAGTTATTATCTAGATATTTTATTGGTCTGCTTTTACAGATTACTATTTTATTTGTTTTATACACCATTATTTTATTAATTTTTGGAATTGATAACGCCATAGTAATCGCTTTTTTATGTGCTTTATTAAATCTAATACCTTACGTTGGCCCTATGATTGGTGCGGTTATTATGTTTGTTTTATCGATGACAAGTAACATTGGTCAAGACTTTCAAAATGACATCTTACCAACTACAATTTATGTAATGATTGGATATTTTATTGCGCAATTGATTGATAACTTTGCAAGTCAGCCAATAATTTTTTCAAAAACCACAAAGTCGCACCCTTTAGAAATATTTTTAACTATTATTATTGGTGGTTTACTTTTTGGAATTGTAGGTATGATTACCGCCGTTCCTTTATATACGGCGTTAAAAGTAATTTTAAAAGAATTTTTGTCTGATAATAAAATTGTAAAATCTATTACAAAAGATATTTAAAAACGTTTTGAATACAGCAATATTACATACAAAAGTTCAGCAATTTATTACTGAAAATTTAAAAACAGATATTACAAAACTGATTCTAAAAGGGAGTCCTTTTATCGATGTATCAATTCAAGAACTAGCAAATCAGATTGTGTCTAAACATAAGTCTGAGCACAAATTAAACTCTTGGTTTCGAACAGCACAGATTTATTATCCTTCAAAAATTAATATAGAACAGACTTCTTCTGAACTTACTGCAAACTATAAATCGAATCTTGTTAGCGGAGCATCAATTATTGATATTACAGGTGGCTTTGGCATTGATTGTTTTTATTTTTCTAAGCAGTTTGAAGCCGTTACCCATTGTGAAATTAACACCGAATTATCGACTATTGTCGCGCACAATTTCAAACAATTAAAAATAAATAATATTAGTACTTTTTCTGGCGATGCTTTCGATTTTCTTAAGAGAACGAAAGAAAAATTCGATTGTATTTATATAGATCCATCTAGAAGAGATGCTGTAAAAGGAAAAGTTTTTCTGTTGCAAGATTGCGTACCTAATGTGCCAGAAAACATTGATTTTTTATTTTCAAAAACAAATCAAATTCTTATAAAAACGTCTCCTATTTTAGACATAACAAGTGCCATAAACGAATTAAAATTCATAAAAGAGGTACATGTGGTTGCCATTCATAATGAAGTAAAGGAACTGTTGTTTTTGTTAGACAAAAAGCATTCTAAAGCAATTGAAATTAAAACAGTAAACATTGGTAAAAACCAAACAAAAACTTTTGATTTCAAATATAAAGAAGACTTGTATTCAGACTATTCAGAGCCACTTTCTTATTTGTATGAACCCAATTCGGCCATTTTAAAATCTGGTGGATTTCATCAAGTTTCAAATCAACTTAACGTACAAAAACTTCATCAACATTCTCATCTTTACACTTCAGATATTCTTACAGATTTTCCGGGTAGAACCTTTAAAATTGAACAGGTTCTTTCGTATGATAAAAAGAAATTAAAAAAATTACTTCCAGAAAATAAAGCAAATATTACCATTAGAAACTTCCCTAAAACGGTAGCCCAGATAAGAAAAGAAACCAAAATAAAAGAGGGTGGTACTGTATTTATCTTTTTTACAACAAATTTTAAAAACGAATTAATTGTATTAACTTGTCATAAAATCACCTAATCTTATTTAGATCTTTCTAAAGTCTTCACTAAGCTTATTTTCAGTAAATTTGTGATAAAGCTTCTTATTTCATGCAAACAATCTCTTACCAAGGTTTAAAAATAATCAATCAAATTCAGAACAAAATTGAAGATGATTTAGTAGTAGAAGCACCTTTGCAAATAAATATAAATAGTAAGCCGTATACCGTTGTTATGAGAACTCCAGATAATGACATCCCGCTTATTAGAGGTTTATTATTTGCAGAAGATATTTATAAAAGTTTTACCAACTTTGAAGCTGCAATAGAGAAAGCAGAAGATGAGATTCCTTCCATAATTAATATAACTATTTCTAAAGAAAACTTAGGAAAAGGATACCTCAATAAAAGAACTTTATTATCTGTTTCTTCTTGTGGAATTTGTGGTAAAAAAGAATTAAAAGATATTGAAGTAAACGGAAATAAATTAAACACAGCAACAAGATTAACATCAACTGTAATTCATAAAATGTTTCTTGAAATGAATTCTTTTCAAGAAACATTTAAAAAATCTGGCGGTAGTCATGCCGCAGCCGTTTTCAACAAACAAAACAAACTTTTAACAATCAAAGAAGATATTGGCAGACACAACGCTGTAGACAAAACTATTGGAGATTTATTAATAGAGAATACGTTAAAAAGCGCCAACTACTTATTGGTTAGTGGTAGAGTTTCTTACGAGATTGTATCTAAAGCATTTATTGCCAAAATACCCATCATAATTGCTGTTTCTGGGTGTTCTTCTTTAGCTGTAGATTTTGCAAAAGAATTTGGTATTTGCTTGATTGGTTTTACGAGAGAAAATAAAATGACCATTTACGCAAATCCCTCATACATTAAACAGTAAAAAGTAATGTCTAAAAAAATAAACGCACAATCCCCAGAAAAACTAACAGGAATTCAGTTAAAAGAAATTCCGACTTCTGCGGTTGGGTTTAAAGCTATAAAATCTTCTATACAAGTTATTTCTCGTGAAGTTGGTCTTGTAAAAGGAATACAACTTTTAAAAAACATCAATCAAAAAGAAGGTTTTGATTGCCCTGGTTGTGCTTGGCCAGATCCAGACGCTAAACGTGCTTTTTTAGCTGAATATTGCGAAAACGGAGCAAAAGCAGTCGCGGAAGAAGCAACTAAAAACAAGGTTTCACCACTCTTTTTTGCAACACACTCGGTAGCACAATTATCTGAATTATCTGATTACGAAATAGGTAAAAGTGGTAGAATTACACAACCCATGTATTTGCCTGAAGGAAAAGACAATTATGAAGAAATTTCTTGGGAAGCTGCATTCAATTTAATAGGAAAAGAACTAAATAACTTAAGCTCTCCTGATGAAGCTATTTTTTATACATCAGGAAGAACGAGTAACGAAGCTGCTTTTTTATATCAATTATTTGTGCGACAATTTGGTACAAATAACTTACCGGATTGCTCTAACATGTGTCATGAATCTAGCGGGGCTGCACTTACAGAAACATTAGGAATCGGAAAAGGCTCTGTTACTTTAGAAGACTTTAAGCATACAGACTTGGTAATTGTTATCGGTCAAAACCCAGGTACCAACCATCCTAGAATGTTATCTGCACTTGGAGAAACAAAAAAAAATGGCGGCAAAATTATTACTGTAAATCCGCTACCAGAGGTTGGATTGATGAATTATAAAGACCCACAGAATCCATTAAAATGGATCGGTTCTGGACAAGATTTAACTGACCTCTTCTTACAAGTAAAAATAAATGGTGATGTTGCGTTACTAAAGATTATTTTAAAATTGATGAAAGCAAAGGAATTAGAAAATCCTGGAAGCGTTTTTAATCACGCTTTTATCAATGAAAAAACTGCTGGACTTGAGGAAATGCTAATAGACTTAGATTTATATTCAATTGAAGAATTGCTTCCTCAGACAGGTGTTTCTTTAAAAAAAATAGAAGAAGCTACAGCACTCATCATTAATAATGAAAAAATTATTATTTGTTGGGCAATGGGCTTAACGCAACACAAAAATTCTGTAGATAATATTAGAGAATTGGTAAATATTCTTTTATTAAAAGGAAGTATTGGAAAAAAAGGGGCTGGAACCTGTCCTGTTCGTGGACATTCTAATGTACAAGGAGATAGAACTATGGGGATTTGGGAGAAAATGCCAGCTACTTTTTTAGATAAATTAGATGCAGAATTTGATTTTAAATCTCCAAGAAAACATGGCTTTGATGTGGTTTCATCTATTGAAGCAATGCACCAGAAAAAAATAAAAGTATTTGTTGGCATGGGTGGTAATTTTGTTTCGGCAACGCCAGATACCGAGTTTACAGCAAATGCCATGAAGCATTGTAACTTAACGGTTCATGTTTCTACAAAACTAAATAGAAGTCATTTAATTCACGGTAAAAAAGCCCTTATTTTACCTTGTTTAGGTAGATCTGAAAAAGACATTCAAGTAACTGGTGAACAGTTTATATCTGTAGAAAACTCTATGGGAATTGTGCATCAATCTAATGGGTATTTAGAACCACACTCTAAAAAACTATTAAGTGAACCGGCAATTGTGGCTGGTTTGGCAAATGCGACTTTAAAAGAATCTAAAACTAATTGGACTACTTTAGTTTCTAATTACGATTTGATTCGCGCTAAGATTGAGAAAGTTATTCCGGGTTTTGAAAATTATAACGAAAAAGTTCGTATTAAAGGTGGCTTCTATCTACCTAATAACGCTAGAGAAAATAACTTCTCTCCTACAGCTAGCGGTAAAGCAAATTTTTCTTTAAATATACCCTCCGATGTACAACTAGAAAGAAACCAATTTATTATGATGACTATCCGTTCTCATGACCAATATAATACTACAATTTATGGTTTAAATGACAGGTATAGAGGTGTTTTAAATGAGAGAAGAGTACTTTATATGAATGCAGATGATATGAGCAATCAAAACTTAGAACAATTAGATTTAGTAGATATTAAGAGTCATTTTAATGGAGAAGAAAGAATTGCAAAAGGCTTTCTAATTGTAGAATACAATATTCCAAAACAATGCACTGCAACATATTTTCCGGAAGCAAACGTATTAGTACCTCTAAAAAGTGTGGGCAAAGTTAGCAATACTCCTGCCTCTAAAACAGTTATCATTAGTATTGTAAAAAGATAAATTAGATACTACTATTTGATACTTTAAACTTAAGAGTTAAAATAGAATTTCTACGATCAAAAAAATAAGAGAACAATTTATTAAAATGAATTTACTTTAATTACGGCATCTGTACACCAAGTATAGTATCCCTCAATTCTTGAACGAAATTAAGATATTCTGCTATCCTACTTTTTTCAAATAGGATCCTATTGGAAGTAATTTCTTTTTTAATATTTATTTGAGAAGCATCTAAAATAGTTTCATCTATTGCGTTTATAGAAAATAAGTACATTTCTATTATAATAGGAAGTGAAGTAAGACCTTTGCTAGTTGCTATATAACGGGTACTTTTTTTTGTACCTGTAGGATCTAATTTTTCAATAAGACCTAGTTCCGAAAGGGACTTTAATCTATTCGCGAGAATATTAGTTGCCATTTTTTCTTTTGAGTCTTTAAGCTCTTTAAATCTAGATTTTTTATGGATGATAATGTCTCTTAATATTAATAAAGACCATTTATCTCCTAACATGGAGACAGAATATGCAATAGCACAAGTATGTGGATTTGTTAAGCTCAAAATAGGGTTTAAAAAAAGTTAAATTAATTAAGAAATTGAAATATTTTAATAAACAATAAATATATTAATAAACTATAAATATTCTATTACATAATTCACTGCAAAAGTATCAAAATAAAAAGTGTTATTTTCTTAAAAAAAAATAAATTAATGTTAAAATTAATAATGTCTAACATATATCATTAAGACTTAAACAAAGTGTATTTAGATGTTAAAAAATAATAAACCCATAAAATAAGTTGCTTTTAGATACTAATTTTGTAACTTTAGAACCAATTATAAATTTAACTACTCAATTATGAAAAACAATCTAACTTTTGTGGCTTTATGCTTCACGATGCTTTTAAATGCACAATGGATAAATGATACTTCTTGCAGCAAGAAGGCTTCACTTATTACCAATAACGCAATAGAATATGCAATGAATCTCGAATACATGGCTGCTTTTGGCGCTGCCAATTCAGCACTACTAATAGATGAAGATTGTGGTTGTGCCAAACTTACTTTAGCTGCAATAAGCAGCAACAATGAAAATTGGGGAAGTAGATTAGAAAAACTTAAAGCTATTAACACAACAAAATTAAGCCCCGAAGAAAAAGGATGGTATCAATATTTAACAGCCTCTTTAGAAAACAGACAAGCCATAAGTAAAAGCCTTGCTAGTAAATTTCCAAAGGGTGCGCTAATGAATTACCTCGGCACAAGTCCTCAAGATTTTAATTCATTTAAACTTTTTGCTGAAAAATTCCCTTCCTACGCATCCTCTGCATATAATATGATGTCTTATGGTTACATGAGAGGAGATTACGGAAAAGAAGACCCAGTTAACGCTATGAAGTATGTGAAAATGTCTCAAGACATGCATGACGGACCAAATTCATATGATTCTATGGCAGAGCATTATGCAGCCAAAGGCGATTATGAAAATGCTTTAAACGCTGCGTTAAAAGCTGTTGATTATGCTGCTTTTGCTTCTCCGTATATGAAAACTGCGCAACTATACTATGCTAAGAAAAATAAAAAAAGTATTAGTGATAAAGTAATAGAGCACCAAGAATCAATGCAAAAAGCAATCATGTCTGGCGACTATGAAGCTTACAAAAAATTTGAGCATCCAGAAATTAAAGTTCCTACAGGAGACTCCAACTTAAATCCTTTTTATATTTATACTGAAAAAGATGTAGTTGTAGACACAGCAATAACATGGGAGTTCTTTACACTTTCGAATATGGAAACTTACTTTTCTCCAGATATGAAAACAGCTGTAATTACATTTGTAGCAGATGGTAAATATACTTTTATAGATAATGCTAAAACCGTATCATATGCTACTAGAGGTTCATCTGTATGGAACAACACAGATGATGGTTGGAAGATATTACACACATCTTACGCTCCTAGAAAAGGAAGAATTGGCATTCCAGAAAGAACTAATTAATAAAATATTACATAAAATTAAACTATCATAAAGTATTATAAAAAAACCTCATATGAGGTTTTTTTTATAAATATCCATATCCTAAACGTACTAAGGAGTTTCTAACACTATTGCTTAAAAACAGGATACCCGCTTAAACTATCTTTATTGCACACCAGCTTTTTAGAGATGCTTACATATTTTCTGATAAAGCAAAGGCTTTTCTAAATTTTATTAGATTCTCCAAAGAACCAAACACATCCCAAAACAATACAGTACTCCCTTTTTTAATTGCAGTTATTACCCCAAAAAATGTAAAATTGTACCCTGACCAGCTATATTTCTTAAAGAAGTTTTATTAACAGAGTTTTTTATTCATTTTTAAAGGTTTTGTTATAACTCGTAGATTTATACTTTAAATAAATTAAAATAAAACAAACCTACTTGTGTATTTTATAATTGGCGGAATTGAAGGAGTAATACAATCCACTGGTTTATATTGTGTTAGGCTTATTTTTATAAGGAAATATTGTATAATTAAGCATAAGGCCACCTCTGTAAATCAAGACTTCTCCACTACCATTAAATGGTCTATTATCTTCTAAAGGTACATCGACCCGTACCTTTCCATTATATCCTTTATAATGAGACATTGCATATCCACCACCAATAAATAATTCCAAAGAAAAACGTTTGTTAAGACGTTTTTTATAACCAAAGGTTAAACCATGAAAAACAGAACGTCCAGACCTATAAACTCCGTCTGAATCCTCTGAAGTTGAATATCTTGGGTAAATTATAAGGTCATAAGGTTTTTGAATTGTAAACATCCCATATCCAAGATGCGCTCCAACAAACCACCCACTAATATCGGAATTGGTATAATATCTAAATTCCAAAAAAGTTTGATTTATATGCAATGGTGTTCCATCAATAGTGTCCCAAAAAGAGCCTAAAACATCTAATTGTAAACTTGTTTTTTTTCCAACTTGAAACTCTATACCAATATTAGGAATACCAACAACTAAAGTTGGAATATTCGTTTTTAACTCTACCTGCGCAGAAGTATTATTTACACTTCCGAATAAGATAAGTAGTACACAGGAAAAAGCTAAATTTATAATTTTTTTCATATTTTTTTTTGCGAAAGTAATGATTACAATTCATATAACCTCTTTAAACATATTTATTAAATATCTTTTCAAGCAAACCTAAACCTTTAAATGAAGAATACCTTAGGATTCCTTCTAGTCCTTTTAAGAAACATATCAAATACACTAAAACAAGACCAAACATTATACTCATATAGACACTAGAGTGCTAAAGATAGCTAAGGGTTATTTATCTATAAATGCAGGCAATCTGCTTAATATTTTTAAAAATAGTTGAATTGAAGGAAGAAGATATACCTATGGTTTAGAGTTAATTTTATGCATTGTTATCGGTAGTGATTTATTCATTCATTAACTTTTTAAATTTATCTACAAACAATCCAACATGATAACCATCCATAAGACCGTGGTGCACATGAATAGAAATTGGCATTGTTTTAATCCCATTATCTTCAGTCATCTTCCCGAACGAAATTTTAGGACAACTATCTGGATGTGAAAAATTTCTTGCGTGTGAAATACTTGTAAAATCAATCCAGGGAATGGCTGAAAAGTGAATAACATCTTCACCGGAAACTGCTGAAAAAAGACTGTTTGTATTTTGAACTCTTTCAATTTCTTCTAAAGCTTTTTCGTAGAATATGTTTTCGTCTTCAAAATAATCCATATAAGAAAATCCGAACGTCCCATTTGACCTTTTTATGGTTGGTGAAGCGTTTATGGTATCAAATTCATAAGCTAGTTTATCTATTATTCTATATTTAAAATTATCAATTTCGTTTGCTGTTTTCAATGCTTGGTATAGATAATAGAGAAAGAATGAAACTTGTTTTTCTTTTGCTTTCAAATAAGCTTTTGAACAGTCCACTTTAAACGCAACTCCAAAAAATGGTTCTGAAAATTGAGAAAAAAAATAAAAATGTTCTTTTCTATTCCAATTTTCTATGTCGATTAATTTTTTTGTTTTCATTTTAAAAAACTTGTGATTTCGATTACTAACTTTAGTTAAATATAATATTTTTTTTAGTGATAAATACCCGTAATTATCTTAGTAACAAAGAAACACTATACTCATTTATGTATTTAAGGGCTATAGAAATCTTTAAAAGAATAGACTCTATAAACAAGTTACAAAAAGCTATGGGATTAAAAGAAAAAATAGTAAAAGAAATTTTAGAAGATATGCCTAAGTTTTAATAGGTAAGCAGTAATCAGGTGCTAATAAAGGTTAGTTCCTTTTCCCGCATACAATTTCAAATATAGTAGTGTATAATGTGGCGGTATGTTAAATAACTGAATTAAAGAAGAGGATCTGTCTCTTATACACATCTCCGAGCCCACGAGACCTCTCTACATC
>CAJXTJ010000004.1 GCA_913061165.1 uncultured Polaribacter sp. | reverse complement strand
GTCGTCGGCAGCGTCAGATGTGTATAAGAGACAGCCTTAAAGCTTCGAGTTTTTTTTTGAATTATTTTTCTGGTCAACTAGTAATCTAACTTTCTTAAATAACTTAGTTTTTCTTTCCAAATCTTTAAATCCTCTTTAAATTCATTTACGCTGTTCTTAACATTTAAGACTAACGGATTGTCATCTTTAGCATTTGCAAAGAAACCAAGATTATTTTCTAGTTGTTGCATTTCTTTCACAACTTCGTCCATCTTTTTTCTAATAAATAATTGCTCTGAATCTAATTTTCTAAAATCTTCATTTACAAACAAACCATCTATAACATGCGTAAATTTTAGCATGGCAACTTCTTTCTTGTCTAAAGACAACCCTTCTAACAATCTATCTATTTGTTTGTTAAATTTACCCTCTAAATGTCTAACATTTCTTGGTAATTGCCCTAATTCCTGCCAAGTTTTAATAGCATCTAAAACACTTTCTTTTGTATGTTCTTTATTTTCTTTCAAAGTCTCTAAAAAGGCTTTCTTCGCATCTACATTTGCTTGCTGCTCTTTACTAACTGAATTTTTCTGATCGTGATATCTGTCAAAATAAGAGTTACAAGCTGCTTTAAATTTATTCCAAATATCATCAGAAAATTTTCTAGGAACATGCCCTATCTTTTTCCAATCTGCCTGAATCTTCTTCATTGCTTCTGTAGCCACTTCCCAATCTTCACTTTCTTTTAAAGACTCTGCAACTTCTATTAAAGCGGTCTTCTTTTTTAAATTTTCTTGTTGCTCAGATTTTTCATCTTTATAAAAATGATTTTTTGAGCTATTAAATTTCTTTGTCGCCGTTTTAAATTTTTGCCAAACCTCTTCACTTTTAGCATATGGCAATTTACCTGCATTAAAATACTCTTGTCTTAACTTCTCTGTTTCTACAATACTATTTTGCCAATCTTTGTGTGTTTTATTATTTGAAGTGTCGTACGCATTAAAACGATCGATAACTGCTAATTTTAAAGCTATAATATCTTGATACTTCGACTTCATATCACGAAAATGTTCGTGACGCTTGTCGTGTATTTCTTTAGTTATAGCACTAAATTTCTGCCATACCTCTTCTCTTACATCTTTTGCTACTGGTCCAATATCTTCTTTCCAAATCTTGTGTAACTCTTGCAATTCTTTAAAGGCTTCGTTTACATCAGCAGATGCTGCTAAAGCTTCAGCTTTTAAAATAATTTTTAATTTTTCTTCTAAATTGTTTTTAAAGTCTAGGTCTCTAAAGTCATTACTTAAATGCAATAAATCATAAAAACGCTCTACATGGTGATGATATGTTTTCCAAGTATCATTGTAACGAGTTTTAGAAACGGCACCAATAGAGCGCCAAGTATCTTGCAATACTCTAAACTCTTTATACATCGTGTTTGCATCCGCATTCTCGATAAGACTCTTTAAGCCCTCAATTACTTGAACTCTTTTATCAAGATTATCATTCATTTGCTTCTCTATAGCATTATAATGCGCATCTCTTTGTTTTTTATAATCAGATAATAGCGTATTGTAATCTCCTTTTATAGCGCTGGTAAATTGAAAATCAATTACATTCCCTCCTTCTTCTAAGAATACTTTCTTCTTTTCTGCTAATAAAGCACCAAACTTTATGTTAAAAGCACTTTTAATAACTTCTATTTGGTCCTTTATTTTATTTACTGGGTTGTTAGATAATATATTTTGTAGTTCTTTTACTAATTCTTCTAAAGATAAAATAGTATAATCTGTAGCAACAATTTTATCAGTCTTCACCTCATCCTGCGCTTTATTAACTACTTTTTCGACTGAAGCTGTTACCTCGAGTTCTGTCTCTTTAGGAATCTCCTCTAACACTTCTTCAACTACTATCGGTTCATCTACCTTTACATCTGCAACCTCGTTTACTAAGACTTCATTTGTTTTTACCGTTTTTTCAACGTTTTCTTCATTATTATCTAACATATTCATAATGTTTAAGTTCGGTTAATAATTCACTATTATTAATAGTGTATAAAGATACAGACAACTTACTAATTACACAAAAAGTGAGCCTAAAATCTATTATATTGATGCATTCCAAATTCTCCAAGATTCCTCAGCTTGCATTTCTAACATTTCGAAACCATTTTTAATACTTGCACCTTGTTGTTTTCCTTTTGCTAAAAAAGTAGAAATTTCTGGATTGTATATTAAATCGAATAATAAGTGTTTCTCTGATAAAAATTGATACGGAATATTTGGTGATACATGAATATCTGGTGAAGTTCCTATTGGCGTACAATTAACAATTATGTGATATTTATTGAGCACCTCATTCGTTAAGGCATCATAAGAAATCTCCTCTTTTCCTGAAGGTTTCCTAGAAACAAATTTATACTGTATTTTATTCTTTTTAAGTGCATATGCGATTGCTTTAGAAGCGCCTCCAGTTCCTAGTATTAAGGCAAATTTATGATGTGATTTAAAGTAAGGAGAAATTGAGTTCTCAAAACCTACAACGTCTGTATTATAACCCTTTAAATTTCCTCTTTTTGTGAATTTAATAGTATTTACAGCTCCTATTTCTTTTGCAGTTTTATCTAAGGTGTCTAAATACTGTATTACCTCCTCTTTGTATGGAATTGTTACATTTATTCCTTTTAAACAGGTTTCATCCTTAATTATTGAAGAAAAATCTGCGATGTCTTGAATATCAAAATTTTTATATTCATGTTTATTTAAACCTAATAACTCAAACTTTTTAGCAAAATAGCCTCTAGAGAATGAGTAAGAAATATTTTTACCTAAAAGACCGAAAACTTTATTTTTTTTTTCTTCCATAATAATCTATGCTTAATACTAATAAGATACCAAAAATAATATAAAATATGGCAACCCAAGTTTCTAAAAGTGAAAAATCTGGTATAAATCGGTTGTAGTTCTCAATAATTTTATTCCCTTTTTTGTCTAACAACAGCGTTTCATTATTAATTAAATAAATAGCTTTTTTCCAAGGCCAAACAATCCCCAAAGAACCTGTTATAAAACCAATAATTATAGCAGTAACAAAAGTATTCCATCTTTTTAAAACATACCCTAATACATGACTAATAGAAACTAAGCCAAATACAGAACCTAACGTAAAAACACTAATTATTTTAAGATATCTAATTTTTTCTGGATCCTCTAATACTTCAAAATTACCAGTTATTAAATTGGTAACTACAAACAGTAATTCATTTACAGAATCTACTAATAATAACACATAATTACCCATTAAAATTAGGATAAAAGAGCCTGAAAGCCCAGGAAGCGTCATCCCAGAAACACCAATTATTCCACAAATAAAAACAAACCAAAGGTTATCATTCTCTTTTGCTGGGTTTAAAAAACTAATTCCTAAACCTACAGAAATACCTACTATTAAAGAAATTGTATTTGCGCTATTCCATTTGTCAAAATCTTTACCAATGTAATAAACGGACCCTATTATCATTCCAAAAAACCAACTCCAAACATAGAGTTCATATTGCTGTAAAAAATAATCTAAAACTAAAGAAATACTGAAGTAGCTAAAAATACTTCCACCCATAACTAACAATAAAAACGAGCCATTTACATAGCTGAAAAAACTTTTAAATCGAAAGTTAATTAAGAGCTTTAGAGCCACGTAGTTAATTTTTCTAAAAGAATAAATTAATTCTTCATAAAAACCAAGAACAAAAGAAACTGTTCCGCCAGAAACACCAGGTACTTTGTTTGCCGCACCCATTGCCAAACCCTTTAAAAAAAGAGTTATTTTCTGTGAAAAAGTTCGTTCTTTTTGCATTACTCTTTTTTAACTGCTAATTTTTCCATTAATAAAATTAAGCCAAAACCAACAAATGCTAAAATAATTGCAAACATTAATTTAGGGTCGCCATCAAAAGAAAATGGTGAAATACTTTGTTCTACTAAGGGTTTTATAACTCCATGTCTGTCTATATAAGTAGAGACAGCCTCTTTCCATGGCCAAACTTTATTTAAAGAACCTAACATAAGACCAGTCAATACAATTAACATTTGGTTCTTATAATTTGAAAAAAGCCATTTTAATAATCTTGCAAATGAAAGCAACCCAATAATTACACCCAATGCAACTGCTGCAATAATTTTATAATCTTTAGTTGTAATCGCAGTCATAACAATTGGATATGCTCCTAATAATAATAAAATATAAGCCCCTGAAATTCCAGGTAAAATCATGGCACAAGAAGCAATAGCACCTGCAAAAACTAAAAATAAATAATTAATTTCACCAACATTTGTAGGAGGTACAACCGTAACTAAATAACCAAATGAAATACCTAAAATGAATATAATAATAATCTTAGCATTCCAGGTTTCTACTTGTTTCCCTATATAAATAATACTCGCTAACACCAATCCGAAAAAGAAAGACCACAATAAAATGGGTTCGTTTTCTAACAACCATTTAATGGTTTTTGCCAAAGAAAAAATACTGATAGAAACTCCAACAAAAAGTGCTAATAAAAAAGAACCGTTTACTTGTTTCCAAGCAGCTTTTATTCCTTCTGATTTTAACGTTTTTAATAGTTTAAAGTTTATATTGCTTATCGATTCTAAAAGCTCTTCATAAATTCCAGAAATAAATGCAATTGTACCTCCAGAAACCCCAGGAACTACATCTGCCGATCCCATTGCCATTCCTTTAAGTCCAATAACTATATACTCTTTTAAACTTCTTCCCATTATATTTTCTTATTTTTGTAAAAAACGAAGATAGTAGAATTTGAATAAAAAATAGAAGCGTTTATTCTATTTGTATATTTTATTGATAACACATAAGATGCCAAAAAAAGGAAAAGCAAAAAATACGTTGAATAAAGCAAAGCACACCAAGTTAATGAATCGGAAAATTAACAAAGTGAAACTAGAAAAACAGCTACATAAAGAACGTTTGAAAGCTATTATTAAAAAAGTGAATGAAGAAAAAGTGAATACAGAAAATGACCAATAAATTAAGATATTTTTTTGATGTATTTATTTCTTTATCGCTATTACCTGTTTTATATTTTCAAGGGAAAAAAATTAAAAAAGAAATTCCTAAGCTTCCAGAAGCAAAAAACCCAAAAGGTTTTGTAAATGGTAATTTTAAAGATACTTTACACCTACTTTCTATTGGTGAAAGTACCATTGCAGGAGTTGGTGTAGAGTTTCATGAAAACGGATTTACAGGTGCTTTAGCAAACTCCCTTTCTACTGAACTAAAAAGCAACATTAATTGGCGAGTATATGCAAAAAGTGGTTATACTGTGCAACAAGTTTGTAAAAAAATTATTCCTAAAATTGAAGAAAAAACTACTGATCTTATTGTTATTGGAATGGGTGGAAACGATGCTTTTACACTAAATTCGCCTAAAAAATGGACAAAGGCAATAGAAAATCTTATAAACTTATTACAAATTAAATTCCCCGAAACTCCAATATTCTTTACAAATATGCCTCCTATCAAGGAGTTTCCTGCATTTACAAAACCGATTAAATTTGTGATTGGTAATTTAGTTGAAGTTTTAGGAGAACATTTACATATTTTGGTAAATAACAAACCAAACATATATTATAATAATGAAGTTATTACTTTGAAAGCATGGAGTAAAAGAAACACATTACCCACCAATGACTCTAAACTTTTCTTTAGTGATGGCATGCATCCTTCAGAATTAACATACAAAGTTTGGGGAAAAGAAACTGGCGTTTTTATTAAATCAAAAATTAGAAAATAAAAAAATCTCAAGTTTTCACTTGAGATTTTACATATAAAATAGTTTCTATTTTATTGATCTATAGCACCCAAAACACGTTTCATAAAAGTATTTAACGCTTCTTTCTTTGGTGCTCCCTCTTTTACCATTTTATCTACTTCAAGTGCACCATACATATTCGATATTAACTCTCCAATAACATCTAATTCCTCATCTTTTAAAGACGGAACTTCTGTTAAAGCCTCTAGAGTTTCAATAGTTTCTAATACATAGTCTTGGTCGTTTTCTTCAATAAAGCTCGTAAGATGTTTAATTACAGGTAACTTCATATTAAATTACTTCGTTTACTAATTCCTTCAACACATCAAACTTATTTGTTTGTGTTTGATTTTTAAAAGTACCTCCTTCAAAAGTTGCAAAAGTTGGTAAATTACTTACATCTGCCAATTTTCTGCTCTCTGGAAATTTTTCTGCATCAACAATTATAAAAGTTATGTTTTCATTTTCTGAAGCTAACTTTTTAAATTTTGGTTTCATAATTCTACAATTTCCGCACCATGTAGCAGTATATTGTACAATAACGGTTTTGTTATCCGATACCAATTCGGCTAAATTATCTTGACTTAATTCTTGAACCATCCTTAATAATTAATTTAAGTGAGCAGCTAAATATTCAGCAGTTCCTTTTGCATTTGGGGCCATTGCTGTTTTTCCTTCTTCCCAGTTTGCAGGACAAACTTCACCATTTTTTTGAACATGCGCATACGCGTCAACTAAACGTAAAAACTCGTTTACATTTCGACCAACTGGCATATGATTTACTCCTTCATGAAAAACAGTTCCTTCTTCATCAATTAAGTAAGTTGCTCTGTACGTTACGTTATCTCCCTCTACTTGAATTGTTTGTGAAACTTCATCAAAAGTTTCATTGGTGATATCTAAAATTCCTAAGATTGATGATAAATTTCTATTGCTGTCTGCTAAGATTGGGTAGGTTACACCTTCAATTCCACCATTATCCTTAGAAGTACTTAACCATGCAAAATGAACCTCTGGAGTATCACAAGAAGCACCAATTACAATTGTATTTCTTTTTTCGAATTCTCCCAATGCAGCTTGAAAAGCATGTAATTCTGTCGGACAAACAAATGTAAAATCTTTTGGGTACCAAAATAATAATACTTTCTTTTTGTTTTTTACTGCTTCTTCTAATACATTTAATTTAAAAGTATCACCCATTTCATTCATGGTATCTACGTTTAAATCTGGAAATTTCTTACCTACTAATGTTGCCATACTTTAAAAATTATTTATGATATTATTATTTATTTTCAAGCTGCAAATATAATACCCTAATGTATCTTGTAACTAAAAAATTTAATGTTAACTATTTATAGATATATCAGCTTTACTTATAGTGTTCATAACCCGCAATCGAATTCAATTATCTTTTGATAAATAAACAAACTCGTAGATTAAATTATATAGTTTTTAACTATGATTAAATAAAAAATATAGATAAAAATTATTTAAAATTTTATTGTAAGTTTGGGTATTATCAATTTTTAAAAAAGTCAAAAAAATGAATAATAACAACGGAAATATTAGCCAATGCCCATTTATGGGAGGTACTCAAAAACAAACAGCTGGGGGTGGAACTTCTGTTCGAGATTTTTGGCCAAATGAGTTAAAGTTAAACATTCTTCGTCAAAACGGAGAAGCCTCAAACCCAATGGCTAAAGATTTTGATTATGCAACTGCTTTTAAGAGTATTGATTATGCAGAATTAAAAAAAGATGTAAACCATTTTATGACTGATTCACAAGATTGGTGGCCAGCAGATTATGGGAGTTATGGTCCTTTTATGGTTCGTATGGCTTGGCATAGTGCTGGTACTTACAGAGTTGGAGATGGGCGTGGTGGCGCACGTTCTGGTTCACAGCGTTTTGCGCCAATAAATAGTTGGCCAGATAATGGTAATTTAGACAAAGCACGTTTATTACTTTGGCCAATTAAAAAGAAGTATGGAAATAAATTATCATGGGCAGATTTAATGATTCTTGCAGGAAACTCCGCAATGGAATCTATGGGATTTAAAACCTTCGGATTTGCAGGCGGACGAGAAGACATTTGGGAACCAGAACAAGATATATATTGGGGTTCTGAAACCGTTATGGGAGCCAATGAAGAACGTTATAAAGAGGGTGAGTTAGAAGATCCGCTTGGAGCTGTAATGATGGGTTGGATTTATGTAAATCCTGAAGGACCTAACGGAAATCCAGATCCAATGGGTTCTGCTAAAGACGTAAGAGAAACTTTTGGAAGAATGGCAATGAATGATGAAGAAACAGTAGCTCTTGTTGCTGGCGGACATACATTTGGTAAAGCACATGGTGCTGCTAATCCAGACACCTATGTTGGGCCATCACCACATGGAGCTCCAATAGAAGAAATGAGCACTGGTTGGAAAAACACTTACAAGTCTGGTGTTTTAGATGATACGATTACAAGCGGAATAGAAGGCGCTTGGACACCCAATCCAATAACTTGGGATCATGATTATTTTGATGTTTTATTAAATTATGATTGGGAATTAACCAAGAGCCCCGCAGGTGCACATCAATGGAAACCTACAGCAGCGTCAAATGCAAAAAAAGCACCAAAAGCCGGTGATGCTAAGAATACACAAGATTTAATGATGACTACTGCGGATATCGCTTTAAAAGTAGATCCTAAATATTTAGAAATTTCTAAACGTTTTCATAAAGACCACAAAGCTTTTGAAGATGCTTTTGCAAGAGCGTGGTATAAATTAACCCACAGAGATATGGGGCCAATTTCTCGTTATTTAGGTCCAGAAGTTCCAAAAGAAGAATTACTTTGGCAAGATCCAATTCCTCAAGGAACAGTCCTTTCTGATTCAGAAATAACAACCTTAAAAGAGGCTATTTCAAATACCAATTTATCAATTTCTCAATTAGCAACTACTGCTTGGGCATCTGCTTCAACATATAGAGGTTCAGACATGCGAGGTGGCGCAAATGGAGGTAGAATTCGTTTAGAACCTCAAAAAAGTTGGGCAGCAAATAATCCGTACGAACTAAAAAAAGTACTTACTATTTTAGAGGCCATTCAAAAAGAGTTTAACGGCATTGTTTCTATGGCAGATTTAATTGTTTTAGGAGGAAATGTAGCTGTTGAAAAAGCAGTAAAAAATGCAGGGTATAACATTGCTGTTCCTTTTACCTCTGGAAGAGGAGATGCTTCTCAAGAACAAACAGATGTTGCTTCTTTTGGTTATTTAGAACCGAAAGCAGATGGATTTAGAAATTTCATTAAGAAAGACCTAAATCTAGCAGCGGAAGAATTATTAATTGACAAAGCACAATTATTAACACTTAGTATTCCAGAAATGACTGTCTTAGTTGCTGGTATGAGAACTTTAGGAACCAATTATGATGCTTCTAAATATGGAGTGTTCACAGATACTGTTGGTACCCTTTCGAATGATTTCTTGGTAAATATTTTAGATTTTAGTACTACTTGGAAAGCAACTTCTAGTGACGCCACTCTATTTGAGGGATCGGATAGAAAAACAGGTGTTATTAAATATAGAGGAACAAGAGCAGATTTAATTTTTGGATCAAATACAGAACTAAGAGCTATTGCGGAAGTGTATGCTGCAGATGATGCAAAAGAGCGCTTTGTTAATGATTTTGTGGTTGCTTGGACAAAGGTAATGCACCTAGGTTTCTTGGATGTTTAAAGAGTAATACAGTCTAAGTTTTATTAAAAAAGGGAATCAAATTATTTTGATTCCCTTTTTTAGTAGTATAATTTGCTATTAGTTACATGTATAAATTTACTTACTAGCGAATAATTTTATATCATTTACAGAAACTTCTTTTTCTCCAAGAATTATTAAACGTTCCACAACATTTCTTAACTCTCGTATGTTACCAGTCCAATCATACTTTTGTAATAAAGTAATCGCTTGAGAAGAAAATGTTTTTTCTGGCATTCCTTGTTCTTTTGTTATTTTATTGGCGAAAAAACTTATTAATAAAGGGATGTCTTCTCTTCGATCATTTAATGCAGGTACTTTAATTAAAATTACGGCCAACCTATGATACAAATCTTCTCGAAACCTACCTTCAGAAATTTCTTCTTTTAGATTTTTATTTGTGGCAGCAACAATTCTAACATTTACCTTTATATCTTTATCTGAACCAACTCTAGAAATTTTACTTTCTTGCAAAGCACGTAATACTTTTGCTTGCGCAGACAAACTCATATCTCCAATTTCATCTAAAAAAATAGTACCTCCATTTGCAGCTTCAAACTTACCTGCTCTGTCTTTATTTGCTCCTGTAAAAGAACCTTTTACATGACCGAATAGCTCACTTTCTATTAGTTCTGAAGGAATTGCAGCACAGTTTACTTCAATCATTGGCGCTTTTACTCTATCTGATTTTTCGTGCAACCAATGCGCTACTAATTCTTTTCCTGTTCCGTTTGGACCAGTAATTAAAACTCTTGCATCTGTAGCAGCTACTTTTTCTATAATATCTTTAATATGAGAAATAGCAGTACTTTCACCAATCATCTGGTAACTTTTGCTTACTTTATTTTTTAGACGTTTATTTTCTACAATCAGTACTTTTTTATCCAATGCATTTCTTACGGTAGTTAAAAGCCTGTTTAAATCTGGTGGCTTAGATATATAATCAAAAGCACCCAAGCGCATTGTATTTACTGCTGTATCTAAATCTCCATGCCCAGAAATCATAACAATTGGTATTTCTGGTTTAATTTTCTTCGCTTTTTCTAACACCTCAACACCATCCATTTTTGGCATTTTAATATCGCATAAAACCAAATCATAATCATTGTTCATAATCATTTCAATTCCTAACAATCCGTCTTCTGCCTGCTCTACATTATAAGATTCATTTTCTTCTGAAATAATCTTTGACAAAACTCTTCTAATAACAGCTTCATCTTCAATAATTAATATCTTACTCATGCATTTTTAATTTTAAAATTTTGCTAAAAATAATACTCAATCCTAAATCTACTGCTTTATAACTCTTTTATTTATAACTTATTTTGAAAAAAATGAACATCTCTCTGAGGAAAAGGAATTTTAATATTATGCTCTCTAAATTTTTTATCTATTTCAAAGCGTAAATCACTTTGTACAAATCTAGTTTCAAAGCTATCATTTAGCGTAAAAATAAGTTTAAAATTCAAAGAACTATCAGCAAAATCGGTAAACAGCACCTTAGGAACTGGCGCTATTAAAACCTTTTTATGATTTTTAGCCGAATCTAATAAAAGTTGTTTTACAAGCGCTACATCACTACCATAGGCCACACCAATATTAACAGATTCTCTAGTTTCTGTTCCGTTCTCTGTCCAATTAAACAAAATATTGGTTAAATATAAATGATTCGGAATTACTAAAACCTTATTATCAATAGTTACAGCCCTTGTAGTTCTAAGTCTTATATCTAAAACCCTACCAACTTTACCTTCTAATTCAATAATATCACCAACATGCACAGACTGGTCTACTAGAATAAAAATACCCGATATTATGTCTTGAAATAAGGTCTGTAAAGCTAAACCAACACCAATTAAAAGTACCGCTGATGCCGCAAAAAGTGCTGTTACATTTACTCCTGAAGCATCCATAGCAATTAAAAAAATAGCAATAAAGATTACCCATCTTATATAGCTAAAAACACTTACGAATTTAACTTTATCATTTTCTGGTATCTTTCTAGTGATAAATCTTCTTACTAGTTTTAGCACAAAAGCCGTTATAATAATGGCAATTGCCACAGACAATAATCCTTTAAAAGAAATACTTATTTCTTCACTAAACGTAAAAGTATAATCTAAAATTGAATTAGCCTCCTCAAAAATAGTATCTGCTACTTGTTCTAATTTATCTTGCATCTAGCCTTTATATTTTAACCATTTATATAAATCTTTATATGTTGGTTTCTTTCCATACATCAAAATACCAACTCTGTAGATTTTTGCAGCCAACCACACCATAAAAACAAAAGTAACCAATAATAACGTCATAGAAATTATTAACTCTGTCCAAGAGACACCAAAAGGCACACGCATTAACATAACAATAGGACTTGTAAACGGAATATGTGAAAATAAAACTGCAATAGAACCATGCGGATCATTAATAACAGTTGCAAAACCAACATAAACACCCAAAATTAAAGGGAACATAATAGGCAACATAAATTGTTGTGTATCTGTTTCATTATCTACGGCTGCGCCAACAGCTGCAAAAAGAGAACTGTATAACATAAAACCTCCTAAAAAGTAAAAGATAAATAACACAAACATTTTTAGAAGCGGTAATTTCAAAATTTCTTGAATAATAAGTTGCCCCTTGTCGCCAGCTGTAGCCTGTTTTACAGCATCCATTTGTTCTGCAGGTATTCTTGCTGATTGCATTTCTGCCATATCTACCCCAAAAACAGCAGAGGCCACGGTAGAGATAACAAAAATTATAATTCCCCATATTAAGAACTGTAATAAACCTGCAGAGGCATTTCCTAATATTTTGCCCAACATTAGTTGAAAAGGCTTTACAGAAGACACAATAATTTCTATAATTCTACTTGTTTTTTCTTCGATAACACTTCGCATAACAGAAGATCCATAGATAATTACAAACATCATTAATAAGTAGCCTGAAATTGCACCAACACCAATTTTTAATCCGTTTATTAATTTTGAAGATTCTTCACCAGAAAAATTCAACATTTTAATGTCTGTATTAATTTTAGAAGCTTTTATCTTTTCTAAATCAATGCCAAAACTATTTAGTTTCTCATTTCTAATTTTCTGTTCAATTTTATTTTCTAAAGAGCTCATAACAGACATTCCTGGAGAATCTTTTGAATAAAATTCTATTGATTTTGCCAATAATTCTAAGCTGTCTTGTTTCGGAATTAGAAGTGCCCCGTAATAATCACCTTCTTCCACTTTTTTCTTAGTCAACGCCACTCCTAGGGCAGAATAATCTATGTATTTAATAGTCTTTGTGTCTCTAAAATCTTCTTTAGAAAACATGCCAGAATTATCTACATACACAATCTCCTTAATTTTTTCATCATTTTTCTGTGTTAGAAAATAGATCAAAAAACCCATACCTACCAAAATTATTGGACTCAAAAAAGTCATCATTATAAATGATTTATTTCGAACCTTTGCAATAAACTCTCTGTGAATAATTAATTTTAATTTGCTCATAATTAACTGTTTTTATTTATTGCCTGAATAAAAATATCGTTTGCATTTGGTATCAATTCTAAAAAATGCTGCACTTCTCCTCTACTTGTTAAAAATGATAATAAATCGTTAGAATTATCTGTAGCATTTAACTTTACATTTAAAGCCAGACCTTCATTTAATAATTTAAAATCTGCAGGAAACACTTTAAAGTTCTCTTTTAATTCCTTTTCTACTGCCGCTATATTTACTGTTTTTAAACCTACCTGAAACATATGGGTTCTAAATTCACGTTTAATATCTACTAACTTTCCATCTAAAATTTTATTAGACTTATCAATCAAAGCAATTTCATCACACATCTCTTCAACAGATTCCATTCTATGGGTAGAGAAAATAATAGTTGCCCCTTCATCTCGTAACTGTAAAATTTCATTAGCAATTAATTGTGCATTTATAGGGTCGAAACCAGAAAAAGGCTCGTCAAAAATCAACAACTTTGGCTTGTGCATTACCGTTACAATAAACTGCACTTTTTGTGCCATTCCTTTAGAGAGTTCTTCTATTTTTTTATTCCACCATGCAGAAATATCAAATTTATCAAACCAATATTTCAAGCGTTTTTTTGCCTCTGCTTTACTCAATCCTTTTAACTGCGCTAAATACAACGCTTGCTCACCTACTTTCATAGACTTATACAAACCACGTTCTTCTGGTAAATAACCAATTTGTGCGGTATGGTGCGGTGCCAGAACTTCGCCATCTAGAATAATAGAACCACTATCTGGTAATGTTATCTGATTAACGATTCTAATTAATGAGGTTTTCCCGGCACCATTAGGCCCTAACAAACCATAAACACTGCCTTTTGGTATGTGAATGGAAACATCATTTAATGCTGTAAAATCGCCATATTTTTTTACAACATTATTAATTTCTAATAAATTTTTCATAAATAAAATTTTCTTTTTTTTGAATAGAAAGCTAGACAAAACTACATATTTTCTATGTATTAGTAGTTCAACAACAACAAACGTTACAGTAAAAATTGTGTTAAAATTTACTATGCGTGCATAACTTTTTTACAATTTACTATGCATGCATAATAAATTAGTATATATTTGAAGCAATGAATAAACATACATCAATAGATCATCAATTAAGAGCAACTTGGCAAGCCGTTGCAAAAGTATATAATGAACAAGCCGCAAAGCACGATAGTACCATGGCAACAGCCTTTGTTTTATTAAATATTGATACCGAAAAAGGAACACCTTCTACAGCTTTAGGTCCTTTAATGGGGATGGAACCAACAAGTCTTTCTAGAATTTTAAAAAACATGGAAGATAAAGGTGCAATTTCTAGAGAGAAGAATCCAGATGATGGTAGAAGTGTACTTATAAAGTTAACAGATTACGGCAAAGAAATGCGGAAGGTGTCTAAAGGACACGTAATTCTATTTAATGAAACCGTAATTAATAATGTTACAGAAAAGGATTTGGAAGGTTTTTTCAAGGTAACTTCAGTAATAAACAAATTAATTGCAGACAAAGAAATTTATAAAGAAACAAGTAAAAAAGCAGTTTAAAAATCAACCAAATGACTAGAAGAATTAAAAAAATAGCAATTATTGGTTCCGGAATTATGGGAAGTGGTATTGCTTGTCATTTTGCTAATATTGGCGTAGAAGTTCTCTTATTGGATATTGTTCCAAGAGAATTAACCGCTCAAGAGAAAGCAAAGGGATTAACGTTAGAAGACAAAGTTGTTCGCAATCGTTTAGTAAATGATGCATTAACAACTTCTTTAAAATCGAAACCTTCACCTATTTATCATCAAAAATTTGCAAACAGAATTACTACAGGTAATTTAGAAGATGACATTGCAAAAGTTGCTGATGTAGATTGGATTATGGAAGTTGTAGTTGAAAGACTAGATATTAAAAAGATCGTTTTTGAAAAACTAGAAAAACATAGAACTCCAGGAACTATTATTTCTTCTAATACTTCTGGTATTCCTATTCAGTTTATGAATGAAGGAAGAAGTGAAGATTTTAAAAAGCATTTTGCCGTAACTCACTTTTTTAATCCACCAAGATATTTAAAACTTTTTGAAGTTGTTCCTGGTCCAGATTGCGCTCAAGAAGTTACCGACTTCTTAATGATGTACGGTGAAAAATTCTTAGGAAAAACTTCTGTTTTAGCCAAAGACACACCTGCTTTCATTGGAAATAGAATCGGAATTTTCGGAATTCAGTCTTTATTTCATCAAGTAAAAGAATTGGGTTTAACTGTTGAAGAAGTAGACAAATTAACCGGACCGGTTATTGGTAGACCAAAATCTGCTACTTTTAGAACGGTAGATGTTGTTGGTTTAGATACTTTAGTGCATGTTGCCAATGGTATTTATGAAAACTGTCCTAATGATGAAGCCCATGAATTGTTTAAACTTCCAGGTTTTATAAATACCATGATGGATAATAAGTGGTTAGGAAGCAAGACAGGCCAAGGTTTTTATAAAAAATCTGTCGATGCAAACGGAAAAAAAGAAATTCTAACGTTAGATTTAGACACTTTAGAGTACCGCCCTTCTAAGAAAGCAAAATTTGCAACTTTAGAATTAACAAAAACAATAGACAAACCAATTGATAGATTTAAGGTATTAATTGGCGGAAAAGACAAAGCAGGTGAATTCTATAGAAAGAACTTTGGTGCGATGTTTGCCTATGTTCAAAATAGAATTCCTGAAATTTCTGATGAGCTATTCAAGATAGACGATGCTATGAAAGCTGGTTTTGGTTGGGAAAATGGACCTTTCGAAATTTGGGATGCAGTTGGTATCGAGAAAGGAATTGAATTAATGAAGCTTGAAGGGACTGAACCTGCAACTTGGATTACAGATATGTTAGCTTCTGGTGTAACTTCTTTCTACTCAGTTAAAGAAGGTGCAACTTATTTTTATGATATTCCTTCGAAATCTACTACTAAGAAACCAGGCCAAGAATCATTTATTATTTTAGATAATATTAGAAAAACGAATGCCGTATTTAAAAATTCTGGTGTTGTAGTTGAAGATATTGGAGACGGTATTTTAAATTTAGAATTCCAATCTAAAATGAACACCATTGGTGGAGATGTTTTAGCAGGTATTAACAAAGCAATTGATTTAGCAGAAAAAGACTTTCAAGGTTTGGTTGTTGGTAATCAAGCTCCAAACTTTTCTGTTGGTGCAAATATTGGTATGATTTTCATGATGGCTGTAGAGCAAGAATATGAAGAATTAAATTATGCGATCAAATATTTTCAAGACACCATGATGCGCATGCGGTATTCATCAATCCCAACTATTTCTGCTCCGCATGGAATGGCTTTAGGTGGTGGTTGTGAAATTTCTTTACACGCAGATAAAGTTGTTGCAGCAGCAGAGACTTATATGGGATTAGTCGAATTTGGAGTTGGTGTAATTCCTGGTGGTGGTGGTTCTAAAGAAATGGCTTTAAGAGCATCAGATTCTTTTAGTAAAGGAGATGTAGAGCTAAATATTCTGCAAGAAAACTTCTTAACCATAGGTATGGCAAAAGTCTCTACTTCAGGTTATGAAGCATTTGATTTAGGCTTACTTCAAAAAGGAAAAGATGTTATTGTTGTAAATAAAGAGAGACAAATTGCAACTGCAAAAGCACATGCTAAATTAATGGCAGAAAGTGGTTATACGCAACCTGTTACAAGAAAAGACGTAAAAGTATTAGGAAAACAAGCATTGGGAATGTTCTTAGTAGGAACAGATTCCATGAAAGATTCTAAATACATTAGCGCACACGATATGAAAATAGCTAATAAACTAGCGTATGTAATGGCTGGTGGAGATTTATCTGAACCTACAATGGTTTCAGAACAATACTTGTTAGACCTAGAAAGAGAAGCCTTTTTATCCCTTTGTACAGAGCGTAAAACGCTAGAGCGAATTCAAAATATGTTAAAAACTGGAAAACCTTTAAGAAACTAGAAATTATGAGCAAACAAGCATATATCGTAAAAGCATATAGAACTGCAGTTGCAAAAGCTCCAAAAGGTGTTTTTCGCTTTAAACGTGCAGACGAATTAGGTGCAGAAACTATTCAGCACATGATGAAAGAATTACCAAATCTAGACGTAAAACGTATCGATGACGTAATTGTAGGAAATGCAATGCCAGAAGGTTCTCAAGGATTAAACATGGCACGTTTTATCTCTTTAATAGGATTAAATTCTGTAGACGTTCCTGGAGTTACTGTAAATAGATTCTGTTCTTCAGGATTAGAAACGATTGCCATGGCAGCAGCTAAAATTCAAGCAGGAATGGCAAGTTGTATTATTGCTGGTGGAGCAGAAAGTATGAGTTCTGTACCAATGACCGGTTTTAAACCGGAATTGAATTACAACACCATAAAAGACGGTCATGCAGATTATTATTGGGGAATGGGAAATACTGCAGAAGCAGTAGCAAATCAATTTAAAATCTCTAGAGAAGACCAAGATGAGTTTGCTTTTAAATCTCATATGAAAGCTTTAAAAGCGCAAGCAGAAAATCGTTTTCAAGACCAAATAGTTCCTATTGAGGTTGAAGAAACGTATTTAGGCGCAGACGGAAAGAAAGCAACACGGAAATATACAGTGAACAAAGATGAAGGTCCAAGAGCAGGAACTTCGATTGCTGCTTTGAATAAATTACGTGCTGTTTTTGCGGCTGGTGGTAGTGTTACTGCTGGTAATTCATCTCAAATGAGTGATGGTGCTGCTTTTGTAATGGTGATGAGTGAAGAAATGGTAAAAGAGTTAAATATTGAACCTATTGCTCGAGTTGTCAATTATGCTGCAGCTGGCGTGGAGCCAAGAATTATGGGCATTGGACCTGTTGCTGCTATCCCGAAGGTATTAAAACAAGCCGGTTTGGAGCAAAACGATATCGAATTGATAGAGTTAAATGAAGCCTTTGCCTCTCAATCTTTAGCAGTAATGAGAGAATTGAATTTAAATCAGGATATCATAAATGTAAACGGTGGTGCCATTGCACTAGGACATCCTTTAGGTTGTACAGGTGCAAAATTATCGGTACAGTTATTTGATGAAATGCGCAAACGCGACATGAAAAATAAATACGGAATGGTAACCATGTGTGTTGGAACAGGACAAGGTGCTGCTGGTGTATTTGAATTTCTGTCGTAATTGAAAAACAAGTACCAATTAAGGCCTCAAAAATCTTAATTATTAAAAAATAAATCAACAATATTAGAAGGTAAAATAGAAGAATTCCAGCCAATAGCATTGGAGTTTTAAAATAGTCAAAATGTCTATTCGCTATTTATTTCTTCTAGAATCTTAAAACAAAATAAAAATGTCAGAATTATTAAGAGGTGGTCAGTTCCTTGTTAAAGAAACAAATTGTGAAGATGTATTTACTCCGGAAGACTTTACTGAGGAGCAACAAATGATGAAAGAAGCCGTGATGGAATTTAATGATCGTGAAATCATTCCTCATAAAACGCGTTTCGAAGCTAAAGATTATGCTTTAACCGAAGAAGTAATGCGCAAAGCTGGAGAATTAGGTTTTCTAGGTGTAGCAGTACCAGAAGAATTTGGTGGTCTAGGAATGGGGTTTGTATCTACCATGTTAACTTGTGATTATATCTCTTCAGGAACTGGTTCTTTTAGCACTGCTTTTGGCGCACATACAGGAATTGGAACCATGCCAATTACCTTATATGGAACACAAGAACAGAAAGAAAAATATGTACCTAAATTAGCTACTGGAGAGTGGTTTGGTGCATATTGTTTAACAGAACCTGGAGCGGGTTCTGATGCAAATTCTGGAAAAACAACTGCAGAAATTTCTGAAGATGGAAAAACGTATAAGATTAACGGACAAAAAATGTGGATTTCTAACGCAGGTTTTTGTCGTTTAATGATTGTTTTCGCAAGAATAGAAGATGATAAAAATATTACTGGTTTTATTGTTGAATATGACAAAGACAACCCAAACGGAATTACCATGGGTGAAGAAGAGCATAAATTAGGTATTAGAGCTTCTTCTACAAGGCAAGTATTTTTTAATGATACGGTTGTATCTGCAGAAAATATGTTAGCAGGCCGTGGAGAAGGATTTAAAATTGCAATGAACGCTTTAAACGTTGGTCGTATAAAGTTAGCTGCCGCTTGTTTAGATTCTCAAAGAAGAGTAATTACATATGCAGTAAAATATGCTACAGAACGTAGACAATTTAAAACACCAATTGCAGATTTTGGAGCTATCAAAGAAAAGTTAGCAGAAATGACTACCGACGCTTATGTTGGTGAATCTGCTTCTTACAGAGCAGCAAAAGATATTGAAGATAGAATTGCACTAAGAGTTGCTGCTGGTAATACGCACCAAGAAGCAGAATTAAAAGGTGTAGAAGAATATGCTATTGAATGTTCCATTTTAAAAGTTGCCGTTTCAGAAGATGTACAAAGTTGTGCAGATGAGGGAATTCAGATTTTTGGTGGAATGGGATTCTCGGAAGAAACTCCGATGGAGTCTGCTTGGAGAGATGCAAGAATTGCACGTATCTATGAAGGCACCAATGAAATTAACAGAATGCTGGCTGTTGGTATGTTGGTGAAAAAGGCAATGAAAGGGCATGTAGATTTATTAGGTCCTGCAACGAAAGTTGCTGATGACTTGATGGGAATACCTTCTTTTGAAACGCCAGATTACTCTGAATTATTTTCTGAAGAAAAGGATATGATTGCAAAAATGAAGAAAACCTTTTTAATGGTTGCTGGTTCAGCAATTCAGAAATTTGGTCCAGATTTAGATAAGCATCAACAATTATTAATTGCAGCATCAGATATTTTAATTGAAATATACATGTCTGAATCTGCAATTTTAAGAACAGACAAAAATGCAAAACGTTTTGGAGCAGCTTCTCAATCGGTACAAATTGCCATGTCTAGATTATATTTATACCATGCAGTAGATATCATTGCAAAAAAAGGAAAAGAAGCTATTATTTCTTTTGCTAAAGATGATGAACAACGCATGTTATTAATGGGTTTAAAACGTTTTTCTAAATATACTAATTATCCGAATATTGTAGAATTACGAGATGAAATTGCAGAAAAATTAAAAGTAGAAAACAAATACTGTTTCTAATACTATTTAAATATAGTTGATTATTAAGAAGACCATCAATATAGATGGTCTTTTTTATTATTATATAATGAACGTCATCCTGCACATAGAAATCTGTTTCCAAAGCAATTAAAAGAGGGTCTTTTAAAAAATAAAAGCGTTTAAAAAGAGCTAATTGCTTTTTTATCAATACTTTTGCACGAATTTTGAAAACACAAGAATGAAACGTATTAAAGAATATAAGAAACTTTTTAAAGTAGAAGGCGCTATTAATTTAAAAGAATTAAAAACGGCTTACAGAGGTTTAGTAAAAGAATGGCATCCAGATAAATTTCAAGATCAAGAAAAAAAGGATGAAGCAGACGTTATGAGTACTCAAATTATAGATGGGTATCATTTTTTAGTTAGCATTGCTCCAGAAACTAAAGAAGCTAATTTAGAAGCTTATAAAACTACGATTACCCAATTTCAGGTTTCAGATTGGCATCATAAAAGTATGCTCTTAGAAGTTACTTTTACAGATGGTAATAAATATGAATATTTTGGTGTTAGCAAAATCCTTTTTGGAAAATTTATAAACGCAAAATCTATGAATAACTTTGGAAAAAGAAATATATTTAATTCTTTCACTTATAGAAAATCTATGAAAGCTGCCGTAACGGTGTAAGCATTTTTAGATTCCTGCTTTTGCAGAAATAATAGTAAATAAAAAAAGAGATTACATTAATGTAATCTCTTTTTTTATTAGTAAACACGGCGCTAAAGCCTATTTTAAGGCACCTATATAACGTTCTGCATCTAATGCTGCCATACAACCGGTACCTGCAGCCGTTACTGCTTGCCTGTACTCTTTGTCCTGAATATCTCCAGCAGCAAAAACTCCTGGTACATTCGTTTTAGTTGTTTTTCCTTGCGTTATTAAATACCCTGTATCATCCATATCTAAAACACCTTTAAATAAATCTGAATTCGGCGTATGCCCGATTGCAATAAACACACCCGTTACAGCAATGTCATGCGTATCTTTTGTTATATTGTTAATTGCTCTAACTCCTTCAACCACATTAGAACCTAAAACCTCCTCGATCTCTGTATTGTATAAAACCTCAATATTTTTAGTTTTTTCAACTCTATGCTGCATCGCTTTAGAAGCCCTCATAAAATCTTTACGCACTAAAATTGTAACCTTACTACAAATATTAGCTAAATAGGTTGCTTCTTCTGCTGCTGTATCACCTGCACCAACTACGACAACATCTTGCCCTTTATAGAAAAAACCATCACAAGTTGCACAAGCAGATACTCCTCCACCAATTAAACGCTGCTCGCTTTCTATACCAAGATATTTTGCAGTTGCTCCTGTAGAGATAATAATTGTCTCTGCTTCGATATGTCTACTTTCGTCTACAACAACTTTATGAATTCCGCCAACCTTGTCACTTAATGTTACTTTGGTAACTAAACCAAAACGAACTTCCGTTCCAAAACGTTCTGCTTGCTTTTTTAGGTCCTCCATCATTGCTGGGCCATCTGTACCTTCTGCATATCCCGGAAAATTATCTACTTCTGTTGTTGTAGTTAATTGACCTCCCATTTGCATTCCTGTATACATAATAGGATTCATGTCTGCTCTAGCTGCATAAATTGCGGCAGTATAACCGGCAGGACCAGAACCTATAATTAAACATTTTATTTTTTCTATTGTATCTGACATCATATTATCTATCGAGTTTGGAATCGTAAAAATATAGTTTTTTGTTATTTATCATAGGGAATGTTTATAAGTTTTAACAATGAAAATATAACTCAATTTAATTAAAGATTTATCTTGAATAATAAACATTAATTTAATTGCTTTTTTACAAAAAGAATGTATCTTTGCAGACCTTAAATGAGTAATCATTTTCGGGGTGTAGCGTAGCCCGGTCATCGCGCCTCGTTTGGGACGAGGAGGTCGCAGGTTCGAATCCTGCCACCCCGACTAAAAGCCATAATAATTTAATTTATTATGGCTTTTATCTTTTTATAAAATAAAATATTTCTTGTAAATTTAGTCACAAATAAAACAAAATTAAAAATTATACTTTTAATTCGTTTTACCTTTTTATAATAACTTTAATCCAGTTAAATATTAAGATAAAATTCACAACCTATATAAAAGCGACTATGCACAACTTATATTCGTAAAATTTTATTGACTATATAACAATAATAGCCTTTATATAAATTAAATGGCATAAAAAACAGAATTTAAAATCAATAAATAAGAATAATTCAAAGATCTATTTAAATTCCTTTTTCTTTCACTAATTATGAAAATATTATTGTTTAAGTAATTCGTTAATTCCTTAAACATTCGTATCTTTGTGTAAAATATAATTATTATGGCTCGCAAGAAAAACATTAGTAAAGACAACTTAATTTCTTGGTACATGGAGTTTGTACTAGAACACAACCACCACCCTAAATCTGTATTCAGTTTCGCAAAAGAAAACAATTTTGAAGAAGCTGATTTTTATAAATTCTATGGTTCATTTGAAGCGATAGAACAATCTATTTTTAGTGAATTCTTTAACAATACAATAAAGATGCTCGCTAAAAGTGAAGAGTATCCCAATTACGATGCTCGAAACAAACTATTGAGCTTCTATTTTACATTTTTTGAGATGCTAACGGCAAACAGAAGCTACGTTGTGTATGCGCTAGAGGGTAATGAAAATGTTATAAAATTAAAATCTTTAAAATTATTAAAAGATTTAAAACAAGACTTTAAAACGTTTGCAAATAATATTGGTATTGAGAAGATCGATCTTCAACAAGAAAAATTAGGTGAAATTCAAGATAAAGCTACGCAAGAATCTTCTTGGATACAATTAGTTCTTACTATGAAATTCTGGTTAGATGACACTTCTGCCTCTTTTGAAAAAACAGATATTTTTATTGAAAAATCTGTAAATGCTCGATTTGACTTGTTAGATATAAAACCATTAAAAAGCATTATTGATTTCGGGAAATTTATTTTAAAAGAAAAAGTTAACTTCAATTAAGAAGCAATGAAAACAATAGATTCTATACCTACATCCAAAATACAACGCGCATCAAAATTAGTAACCACTGGAGCAAAAATTGGTGTAAATTATTTAAAATATTACGGTGACAAATTTACCAAATCAGAAGTTGAAGCAAAAGAGAAGTTAAACACAAACAATGCAGAAGACATTTACAATGGCCTGCAACAACTTAAAGGAAGTGCTTTAAAAGTAGCACAGATGTTAAGTATGGAAAAAAGTGTTTTACCGAGAGCGTATGTAGAAAAGTTTTCACTTTCTCAATTCTCTGTACCTCCTTTATCTCCGGCTTTAGTGGTTAAAACTTTTAAAAGGTACTTTGGAAAAGATCCGAATGAAATTTATGACAAGTTTGATACTGTTTCTACAAATGCAGCAAGCATAGGGCAAGTGCATAGAGCAGAAAAAAACGGTAAAAAATTAGCTGTAAAAATTCAATATCCCGGAATAGCAGATAGTATTACCTCAGATTTATCGATGGTAAAGCCAATTGCTGTTAAAATGTTTAATATTAGAGGTAAAGATTCTGATAGATATTTTAAAGAAGTAGAAAGCAAGCTAGTTGAAGAGACTAATTACGTTTTAGAAGTGGAGCAAAGTATTGCAATTGTTGCCGCATGCAAACACATACCGCACTTAAATTTCCCCAATTATTATGCTGATTTATCTTCGGATAGAATTATAACAATGGATTGGATGAATGGATTGCATTTGTCTGAATTTTCTACAAATGATCAAGAAATATCTAATAAGTTGGCACAAGCCTTATGGGATTTTTATATGTTCCAAATTCATTCCTTGAAAAAGGTACATGCAGATCCGCACCCTGGAAATTTTTTAGTATCTCCAGAAAACGAACTCATTGTAATTGATTTTGGATGTATGAAAACGATTCCGATGGACTTCTACACACCTTACTTTGAATTGGCCAAGCCAGAATGTATTAATGACCCTATACTTTTTGAACAAAAATTATATGAATTAGAAATCTTAAGAGAAGACGATTCTGAGGAGGAATTAGACTTTTTTAGAGGTATGTTTCATGAAATGTTAAGTTTATTTACACAACCTTTTCATGAAGAGGAATTCGATTTTTCTGATGCTATCTTTTTTGGACAAATCTCTGATTTAGGGAGTAAGTACATGAAAAGCTCTGAATTAAAAAACATGAATGGTAATAGAGGTTCTAAGCACTTTATTTATATTAACAGAACCTTTTTCGGATTGTATAATTTAATGCACGACTTAAAAGGAAAAGAAATTAAAATTAATAATTATAAAAGTTTATAATGGCGTTTTTCAACTTTGATGACATACAAAACCTAGAAAAAATTTATAAAATAAATTTAATAAATAGCTGTTCTGGTTTTAAATCAGCAAATCTATTGGGGTCCATATCGGAAGAAGGAATTTCTAATGTAGCTGTTTTTAGTTCGGTTACACATTTAGGGTCTAAGCCGCCTACGCTAGGTTTTATTTTACGCCCTACAACTGTTCCAAGAGACACGTATAAAAATATAAAAGATTTAGGTGTTTTCACAATAAACCATATTCATCAAGACATCATAGAAGATGCGCATCATACCTCGGCAAAATACCCAAAAGAAGTATCAGAATTTGATATGACTGGATTAGAAGAAGAGTTCAAAGGAAATTTTAAAGCTCCTTTTGTAAAAGGTGCTCCAGTACAAATGAGTATGAAATTTATAGAAGAAGTATATGTTCCTTCTAATGATGTAATGCTCATTGTTTCTCAAATTCAAGAGTTGTATATTGATGACGCATTATTGCAAGAAGATGGCTTAATTAATTTATCTAAAGGAAACATAGCTGCCATAAATGGTTTAGACACCTATGCAATTCCGCAATTTAACAAACAACTGTCTTACCAAAGACCTAAGAAAATAAGTTAAAGTGTATGAAGATTCTCGTAACAGGTGCCACCGGATATATTGGAAAAAGATTAATACCTCTTTTACTGAATGATGGGCATGTTGTGGTGTGTGCAGTTCGAGATAAAACAAGAGCACAAAATTATTTTAAAGACAGGAAAAATATAATTCTAGTTGAGGCCGATTTTTTAAATTCTCAAAGCTTAGAAAACATACCTAAAGATATAGACATTGCCTATTACTTAATTCACTCGATGTCTAATTCAGTAAAGGAATTTCACCTTTTAGAAGAAAAATGTGCTTTCAATTTTAAAAGGTTTGCAGAACAGTCTCAACTAAAACAAGCCATTTATTTAAGCGGAATCACGAACGACACAAAACTATCTAAGCACCTACTTTCCAGGAAAAATGTTGAAAAAACATTGGCCTCTAAAAAATATGCATTAACTACTTTTAAAGCAGGTATTATTGTGGGTTCTGGCAGTTCTTCTTTTGAAATAATTAGAGATATTGTAGAAAAGCTACCTTTTATGATTGCCCCAAAATGGTTAAATACAAAAACACAACCCTTAGGCATACGAGATATTTTGTCTTTTTTACACAGCGCTATCGAAAAAAAGGAATTGTACAACAACTCATATGATGTTTTTGGTCCGGAAATAATGACGTATAAAGAAATGCTGCTTCAATTCGCTGAAGTAAGGAAACTAAAAAGACGTATTGTAACCGTGCCAGTAATGACACCCAAGCTATCCTCTTATTGGTTGTATTTTGTTACTTCGACCTCTTATAAGCTGGCGACAACTTTGGTGAACTCTATGGGCGTAGAAGTTATTGGTAATAAAAGCAATATCAACAGTATTTTAGATGTTCAACCAATGTCATACAAACAAGCTGTTGAATATGCATTTGTAAAAATAAAACAAAATAGTATTATTTCTAGTTGGAAGGATTCCTACATAAGTAGCGGAAAATTAAAAAACTATGTTCACGAGTTTATTAACGTGCCTAAACACGGTTGTTTTAAAGACTTCAAACAAAGAAAAGTAAAAAACAAAAAAGAGGCGCTAGATAAAATTTGGGCAATTGGCGGAGAGACAGGCTGGTATTATGGTACTTTTCTTTGGAAAATTCGTGGTATTGTAGATCAGTTTTATGGAGGTGCAGGTTTAAGAAGAGGAAGAAGACATCCTACAGAATTAAATTCTGGTGATGCATTAGACTTTTGGCGGGTTATTTATGCAGATAAAGAAAAAGGAAAACTACTATTATATGCCGAAATGATTTTACCAGGAGAAGCCTGGTTAGAGTTTAAAATAGAAGATGGCAACATATATCAGACAGCTACTTTTAGGCCACATGGCCTTGCTGGTAGATTATACTGGTATTCTGTAATACCCTTCCATTGGTTTGTTTTTAATGGAATGATTAATAATATCAATAAATAATTTTGAAGAAACAACATCTACCCGAAAAAACATGTCTCGTATGCGACCGGCCTTTTACTTGGCGAAAAAAATGGGAGAAAAATTGGGATGATGTAAAATATTGTAGCGAAAAATGCAGAAGAAACAAGAAAACACAAGCTTAATTTGGTTTCGTAATAATCTACGAGTTCATGACAATACCTCAATAAAAAAAGCCGTACAAAACCACACAAAAGTAATTGCAGTATATTTCTTCGATCCGAAATTGTTTGAATTTGATAAATTTGGAATTCAGAAAACAGCAAAATACCGTGCAAAGTTTCTTATCGAGACAGTTACAGACTTAAAAAAGAATTTAGAAGATTTAAATATAACGCTTCTCACCTATTTTGAAAGTCCTGAAGATAAACTTCATGAGATTTGTGATGCCTATGAAATTGAAACTATTTACACGCAAAAGGAATGGACAAAAGAAGAGGTTACTACTAATAATTTCATAAAAAATACGCTTTCAGAAACAGTAAATTTTGTGGAAGATAACGATCAATTTTTATACAATCCAACTACAGTTTCTAAAGATTTTTCGAACATCCCAAATGTGTTTACTGCTTTTAGAAAGAAACTAGAAAAGACGGTACAAATTCAGAAAGAAGTTCAAGTTTCAAAATGTACGTCAGAAAATTTAATTGAAAATAAAACAATAATTACAACATTACAAGACCTCGGTTTTGAAGATTTTGAGGTACATGAAAACACAGCATTCCCTTTCTCTGGAGGAGAAACTTCCGCTTTAGAAAGATTGAAGAATTATTTTTTTGAAACTAAAAAGGTTGGCTTTTATAAGAAAACTAGAAACGGATTGCTAGGTGTAGATTATAGTACAAAGTTTTCGCCATGGTTGGCAAACGGTAGCCTATCTGCTAAAACTATCTATTGGAAAATTAAAGAATATGAGGCTAAGTTTGGTGCAAATGACTCTACCTATTGGGTAATTTTTGAATTGATTTGGCGAGATTATTTTAAATACATCTCTTTAAAATACAATGCTAAAGTTTTTCAACTTGGTGGAATTTTAGAGAAAGACTACCAATGGAGCTATGACAAACAGTTAATTAATCAATGGATTCATGGAGAAACAAAAGACGATTTTGTAAATGCCAATATGATTGAATTAAAAGAAACTGGTTTTATGAGCAACAGAGGTAGACAAAATGTAGCTTCTTATTTTGCAAAAGAACTTCTCTTAGATTGGAGAATTGGTGCAGCGTATTTTGAATCGATGCTATTAGATTATGATGTGCATAGCAATTACGGAAACTGGATGTATGTTTCTGGTGTTGGCAACGACCCGAGAGATCGAAAATTTAATACCCAGCTGCAAGCAGAACGATATGATGGGAATCATAAATTTAGAAAAATATGGTTGATAAAAACATTGTTTTAATATGAGAAAATTACGATTAATTCTTGGCGATCAGCTAAACAGCCAACATTCTTGGTTTTTAGAAGCAAATGAGAATGTTACCTATTGTATGTTTGAAATGCGACAAGAAACAGATTATGTAACACATCATATTCAGAAAGTTGTTGGTTTTTTTGCTGCAATGCGGAATTTTGCTAGTGATTTAGAAAAATCAAATCATGAAGTTGTTTATTTCAATATAAATGATACCAAAAACACACAAAGCTTAGTTGATAATTTAGCTTTGTTGCTTAAAGAGAAAAATATTGAAAAATTTGAGTATTTATCTCCCGATGAATATAGACTAGATACCCAATTAAAAGAATTTTCCGCGCACTTAAATTTGGAAACCAAAATTTTTTCTACAGAACATTTCTATACAGAAAGAGCAGATTTAGAAACTTTCTTCAAAGGTAAAAAACAATTTTTGATGGAAAATTTTTATCGCAATATGCGTAAAAAACATCAAATTTTAGTAGTTGACAATCAACCTGAAGGTGGCAAATGGAATTTTGATGCCAGCAATCGTAAAAAATGGAAAGGAGAAGCGCTAATTCCTCAAGAAATTAGCTTCGATATAGACGTAACCCATATTATTGATGCTATTGAAAAAGCTGAAATAAAAACGATCGGAAAAATCAACTCTAAATATTTTGAATACCCTATTTCTAGAAGTCAGGCTTTAATTCAATTAGCCTATTTCTGCGAACACTTATTGGTTCATTTTGGTGATTACCAAGATGCAATGCATACAGACAAAATTTATCTTTTTCATAGTAGAATTTCGTTTGCTATGAATACTAAGATGATTTCTCCCAAAGAAATTATTGAAACTGTTTTAGAAACCTATAGAAGGCAAGAAAATGTTATAGATATTTCTCAAGTAGAAGGGTTTATAAGACAAATACTAGGTTGGCGAGAATACATGCGAGGTATGTATTGGATGCTAATGCCAGATTATAAAAAAGAAAATTTCTTTGAGAATAAAAACAAGTTACCAGATTTCTTTTGGACAGGAAAAACAAAAATGAACTGCCTAAAAAATGCCATTAATAATTCCTTAGAAAACGGATATGCACATCATATTCAACGTTTAATGATTACCGGTAATTTTGCACTCTTAACACAAATACATCCAGACGAAATAGACGCGTGGTATTTAGGTATTTATGTAGATGCCATAGAATGGGTTCAATTACCCAATACAAGAGGAATGAGTCAGTTTGCAGATGGTGGTAAAATAGCAACTAAGCCCTATGTATCTAGCGGTAGTTACATTAGTAAGATGAGTAATTATTGTGATGCATGTGTGTATAAAAAAGCAAAGAAATTTGAGGCTGACGCCTGTCCTTTTAATACGCTATACTGGAATTTCTTAGACGAGAAGCAAGAAAAATTATCTTCAAATTTCCGAATGAAAATGATGTATAGTTTACTAAATAAAATGTCATCTGAAGACAGGACAAAAATAAAAGAAAAAGCAAATCATATCATAGAGCACTTAGATGAATACTAACAAAGAAGAAATACATGTTGTTTGGTTTAAACGCGATATGCGTTTACAGGATAATGAGGCAATTTACAATGCTTTAGAAGCCAACAAACGTGTGCTTTTTTTATATGTTTTTGAAGATTCTTTAATTGAAGATCCTCATTACGATAAACGTCATTGGAATTTCATAAAACAATCTTTAGCAGATTTAAATACCGATTTAAAAAAATACGACACAAAAGTACTTTGTGTGCAAACCGAAGTTGTAAATACTTTTAACCAGCTTTTTAATTATTATAAAATAAACACCGTATTTTCTCATCAAGAAACAGGTTTATTAATCACTTACAATAGAGATAAAGAGTTCACAAGATACTGCAGAAACAATTCGGTAAATTGGGTTGAAAATAATAACAATGGTGTTTTACGAGGATTATTAAATAGAGAAGATTGGTTCGACAAATGGGACGATTTTATGTATGATTCTCTAATTAAAAACGAATATAATGCTGCTAAGTTTATTTCAATTGAAGAAATTACGCAGTTAGAAAAATATTTCCAAATAGTAGATTTAAAAACACCCAAACACAAATATTTTCAAAAAGGAGGGACAAGAACAGCTTGGAGATATGCCAATACATTTTTTGATAAACGCCATGAAAAATACATGTTTAATATCTCTAAACCAGCACTAGCTAGAGAAAGTTGCAGTAGGCTATCTCCTTATATTGCTTGGGGAAACATTTCAATACGCCAAGTATTTAATGAAGCTTTAAAATGTAAAACAGCAATAAATAAAAAACATTTGGGTGCATTTATCTCAAGATTACGCTGGCAAGCACACTTTATACAAAAGTTTGAAATGGAACACACCATGGAAAACGCAAGTATAAATAAAGGGTATCAAAAACTAAAGAAGAGTATTTCATTAGAATACCAAAAAGCTTGGGAAGAAGGTAAAACCGGCTTTCCATTAATTGACGCCTGCATGCGTTGCTTAACAGAAACAGGGTATTTAAACTTTAGAATGCGCGCTATGCTGGTCTCTTTCTTTACCCATATTTTATGGCAACCTTGGCAAGCGTCGTCTCAGCACTTGTCTCGATTATTCTTAGACTTTGAACCCGGGATACATTTTCCACAATTGCAAATGAATGCCGGTGAAACGGGCATTAATCTTCTTAGAATATACAACCCAATAAAAAATAGCTTAGAACATGACGAAGATGGAACATTTATTAGAAAATGGATTCCTGAATTAGCACACTTAGAAACTCCTTTTGTGCACGAACCTTATTTAATGACACCTTTAGATCAGCAATTTAATAATTTTGAATTAGGTGTTGATTACCCAAATCCGATTGTAGAAATTAAAGTTGCTAGAAAAAAAGCAAGTGATATTCTCTGGAATATGAAAAAAAATACTGAAGTGAAAAAAGAAAGTGAAAGGATTTTAAGAAAACACACACTTTCGAATAGAGACAGCTTATTAAATACTGATTAATTTATAAGATTTCTTAAAATACAAATATGTGTTAATTTTTGTTTAACTAAATATATAAATCATTAAACATAATGATATTTTTTGTATCTTTGAGTAATGATATTTAACACGACTCTTAAAAATAAAGATGCTACCGCAACAATGAATGATTTGTTAGGGCAGCCTTACAGCTTTGTTAAAGCGATAAAGCTAGGTGGAGTTGGATCTAAAAGAATGATCATTGATGCCGTTAGTCCAGGGTTTTTAAAATTAATTAATGCTGTCTCCGATATTAATTATGGTAACATAGAACTCAGAGAAAAAGGTGTCGTAATTCATATTAATAAGGGTTTAAAAAATTTTAGTTGGGCAATACCTTATTATCAATTGCACACATACAAGACTGAAGGGTTTAGTATACATGCTCAAGGAAACTTTGTAAGGTTTAAAAGTAATAAGTTATTGAAAGAAAACAAAAAATTTATAGATAAAATTATTAATTGCAAGATAGAAAACAACAAACAATATGATTTCCAATAGTTCAGATCAATTAAGTACTATTTCTATAGATAGAATTATAGAAATGGCTTGGGAAGACAGAACCACATTCGAGTCTATTCAATTTCAATTCGGTTTAAAAGAACAAGAAGTTATCGATTTAATGCGAAGAGAAATGAAACTGAAAAGTTTTCAAATGTGGCGTAAACGAGTGCAAGGAAGAAAGACTAAACATGAAAAGCTCAGAACTTTTGAAAAAGGGAGATTTAAATGTACTAGACAAAGAAGCATCTCTAATAACTCGATATCTAAAAGATAATAAAACTATAAAAGCGTATACATTGGCAACAAAAGAAAATTTAGGAAAATTTAACGGATTTTCATCAGAAGAAATTGGTGATGACCATCTTTATACAGGACTAAAAACTCCTATGAGAGCAGATGCTTTTAAATTATCAGATGCCGAAAAAAAAGATAAAATAGCTGTGTTATTTTCTAAAATAATGAATGTAATGGGCTTAGATTTAACAGATGACTCTTTAAAAGGAACTCCAAATAGAGTTGCCAAAATGTATATCGAAGAAATTTTTTCAGGATTAAACCCAGCCAATAAACCCAAAGTAGCGTTGTTTGATAATAAATATCAATACAATCAAATGTTGGTAGAAAAAAATATTACATTCTACTCTAACTGTGAGCATCATTTTGTACCAATTGTAGGAAAAGCACATGTAGCTTATATTTCTTCAGGAAAGGTAATTGGATTATCAAAATTAAATAGAATTGTTCAATATTATGCAAAGAGACCTCAGGTTCAGGAGCGCTTAACAAACCAAATTGCTGAAGAATTAAAAGCAATTTTAAATACCAAAGACGTTGCAGTAATAATAGATGCGAAACACCTATGTGTTTCTTCAAGAGGTATTAAAGATGATACTTCTGCAACAGTAACATCTTACTTTGGTGGAAAATTTGACAGTCCGGAAAAGATTACTGAATTACAAAATACCCTAAAATATTAACTATGGAATTAATTACAAAAGCACTAGAATTTGAAACTAGGAAAATGAGATTTCCTACAACAAGCGACCGAATAATGGCCGCTAGAGAAGCAAAAGATTTGATCTTAGGCTTAAATGAAATTTACAAAGAGAATAACGATTCTAATATTATGGATATCATGAAAAGATTAACTGTAATAAAGCAAAGAATTGAAAGACGATTAAAAGGAAAACCGCTTACCTCTTAATAAATAATAATTATTTTTATTGCGCTTCTAAGTTTTATAATTATATTACCGTTTATAAAATCTTAAAAGTAACAATGAATTTAACGGAACGCGCAGCAGAATTTGAACACAGAAAGTTCTCATTTAAAACAACAAGTGATAGAATTGTAGCATCTAGAGAGGTTAAAGCCCTTATTCTAGAGCTAAACGAAGTATATAAAATAGAAAAAGATCTTGAAATAATGGATCAAATGAAGCGCTTGACAGCTGTGAAACAGAAAATTGAAAAGCGCTTGAAAGGAAGACCTTAAAAGTATATGAGAAAAATAGTAGTAGTTGGAGGAAGCAAAGGAATTGGAAATGCGATTGTGCAATCTTTAATTGAAGAGAATATAGTTGTAAATATTAGTAGAACAGCTCCTTTGCAGCCCCACACTAACCTTACTCATTATAATTGTGACATACTTACAGACGAATTACCAGAAATTGAAGCAATAGATACCTTAATTTATTGCCCTGGAAGTATTAATCTAAAACCAATTTCACGATTAAAATTAGAAGATTTTAGAGAAGACTTTGAAATAAATGTTATTGGTGCTGTAAAAGCAGTTCAAAAATATCTTCCTAAATTAAAAAATGGAGAAAACCCTTCCATCCTACTTTTTAGCACGGTAGCTGCTAAATTAGGAATGCCTTACCATGCAAGTGTGGCAGCCGCAAAATCTGCTGTAGAAGGTTTAGCTAAATCTTTAGGTGCAGAACTAGCCCCTACGATACGTGTAAACGCAATTGCGCCAACGGTTACAGAAACAGATCTGGCATCTAAACTTTTAAGAAATGATAGAATGATAGAGAGTATCACAGAACGTCATCCCCTTAAAAAGTTCCTTAAACCAAATGAGGTTGCAGATTTAGCAACTTTCCTTATTTCAGACAAAGCAAAATCCATTTCAGGCCAAATTTTCGAACTTGATTGTGGCATTGTAAGTTTCAAAATTTAAAAAGTATGACAGATATTTATAACATCAAAATCAATAGCTTACAAAACAAAGCTATTGACTTATTCGAGTACAAAAACAAATATATTCTTTTTGTAAACGTAGCCTCAAAATGTGGCTTTACATCTCAGTACAAAGAATTAGAAGAGTTGTACAAAATGCATAAAGATAATTTAATGATCATTGGTTCTCCTTGTAACCAATTTGGAAGTCAAGAACCAGGAACTGCCGAAGACATTGAAGCTTTCTGTAAAGTTAATTTTGGAGTAACTTTTTTAATAACAGAAAAGATTGATGTAAAAGGAAGTAAGCAACATGCTTTATACAACTGGCTAACAGATAAAGCGTTAAATAATTCTAAAAGTTCTTCAGTAAAATGGAATTTTCAAAAATATCTAGTTTCTCCTGAAGGTCAATTGGTTGATTATTATTTTTCAATTACAAAGCCATCAAGTTCGAAAATAACAAAACACTTAATCTAAAAACTATGTTCGGAATCTTTAAGAAAAAATCTGAAGCAGACAAACTTCAAGACAAGTACAAAAAAGTAATGGAAGAGGCCTATAAGTTGCAATCTATAAATAGAACCGATAGCGATTCTAAATATAAAGAAGCAGACGATATCCTTAAGAAAATTGATGCTTTAAAAGCAGAGGAATAAGAATGAAACAATTAAAATTAATGCTATTATTTCTAGCTGTAAACTTTGGTGGCTTAGCTATCGGGAGTTGGCTAATGAATAATGGCCCACTTTCTAATTGGTATACAAATTTACAACAAGCTCCTTGGACACCACCTGGTTTTGTTTTTGGCATTGCTTGGACGCTTATTATGATTTGCTTTTCCATTTATTTAGGAAAACTTTTTACAGAAGATAATACAAGTAAAAATCGTACTATTTTTCTAATTCAATTTGTACTCAATGTCAGTTGGAATTTTATTTTCTTTAATCAGCACCTCGTATTATTTGCGCTTATAAATATTCTATTATTGACTTCACTTATATTTGTTTATTTTTTCAAACGAAGCAGTGCAGTAAATAATTACAAATACTTGTTGCTACCTTATATGCTTTGGCTATGCATAGCAACTTCTTTAAACCTCTATATTCTAGTCCATAATTAAAATGAAAATATACACACTTCACAAGAAACAACAGCTGCCTATTTCATTGGATACAGCTTGGGAGTTTTTATCAAACCCTAAAAATCTAAGTATCATTACACCAGATTACATGAGTTTTAATATTCTTTCTAAAATAGATAGACCATTATACACAGGGCAGGTAATTCAATATAATGTAACACCTCTTTTAGGTATTAAAACAAAATGGATCTCTGAAATTACGCATATAGAGGAAAAAAAATACTTTGTAGATGTGCAAATGTACGGACCTTATGCTCTTTGGCATCACAAGCATTTTGTAAAAGAAATAGAAGGTGGAGTAGAATTAGAAGATATTATAGATTATAAAATTCCTTTAGGGATTCTAGGTCAAATGGTACACCCTTTTTTAGTAAAACCAAAATTAGATGAAATTTTTAATTACAGACAAGAAAAATTACTAGCACTTTTTGGTAAAATTAAATAAGATGAAGGATACTGTAAATATTTTTTGGTTTCGCAGAGATTTAAGATTGGATGATAATGTTGGATTTTATAACGCGCTTAAAAGTGAACATCCGGTGCTACCTATCTTTATTTTTGATGAAGAAATTTTAAAAAAACTCCCTAAAGACGACGCTAGACTTACTTTTATCTATGAAACGCTTCAAAAAATGCGTACTAAATTAGAAGATAAAAATAGTAGCAGTATCGCCATGTTTCATGGAGAGCCAAAAGCTGTATACAAAAATCTATTAGAAAAATATAATATAGATACCGTATTTACAAATAGAGATTATGAACCCTATGCTAAAGAGAGAGATGATAAAATTCAACAATTATTAAATGATAATAATATTAAGTTTAAAACATTTAAAGATCAAGTAATTTTTGAACAAAATGAAGTTACTAAAAAAGATGGATTACCTTATGTAGTATATACGCCATACATGAAGGTCTGGAAAGAGCAATTCAAAACATACACCTTAGATTTTTACTACACCAGTTCATTTTTAAAAAACTTAATACAAGATAAAGAACTACCAAATTTAACTTTATCTGATATTGGTTTTACAAAATCAAATCAAAAAATAAAAAAGCATATCGTCACACCTGCGCTTATTCAAAATTATGAAGATACACGGAACTTTCCTGCACAAGACGCTACCTCTAAACTAGGACCGCATTTACGTTTTGGCACGGTTAGTATTCGTAAGATGATAGAAAAAGCGATTACAGAAAAAAATGAGATTTTTTGGCAAGAACTAATTTGGAGAGAATTTTTTATGCAAATTCTATGGCATTTTCCGCATACATCAAAAAAATCTTTTAAAGCAAAGTACGATAGAATTGACTGGCGCAATAATGAAGCTGAATTTCTTAAATGGTGTAATGGCGAGACAGGATACCCTTTAGTGGACGCTGGAATGCGCCAACTAAATGAAACAGGTTTTATGCACAATAGAATTAGAATGTTAGTGGGTAGTTTTTTATGCAAACACTTATTAATAGACTGGCGATGGGGAGAAGCATATTTTGCCGAAAAATTACATGACTATGAAATGGCCAGCAATATTGGTAATTGGCAATGGGTTGCAGGCTCTGGTGTAGATGCAGCACCTTATTTTAGAATTTTTAATCCTACTACTCAAATTAAAAAATTTGATAGCGACTTAGCCTATATTAAAAAATGGGTGCCAGATTTTCAAGAATTCACATACTCTAAAGAAATGGTAGATCATAAAGAAGCAAGAGAAAGGTGTCTCGCAACCTATAAAGAAGCCTTAAATTAAGAAGCTACTTTTAATTCTACTAATCAATACGTTCTTTTAATATTTTAAGCAAAATATTACAAATAAGGCACTTACACAAACAAGGTAAAAAAATAACATTTTTAGTTAGGTTGTGTTCCCAATTTTTATTTTATTTGCCAACTGAAAACAAAAGCCGATGTAGCTCAGCTGGCTAGAGCAGCTGATTTGTAATCAGCAGGTCGTGGGTTCGAGTCCCTCCATCGGCTCAATTTATTTAAAGCTTCAAAAATTTATTTTTGAAGCTTTTTTATTTCTATGTAGTAGTTCAAAAATTAAAGTTATTAAGCAAACGATACAGATAGAAAATCATAATTATGGCGGTTTCAAGCCTCATAAAATTGAATCCTAAAAAAAACTGAGATAGTCCTTAAATATATATTTTTATAATACCTTTACTTTTAAGGTTAAAACTTTAACAAAATCATATTTTTTTATGCTAATTATTGGAATTGCGGGCGGAACTGGTAGTGGAAAGACAACAGTTGTAAATCAAATTATTAAACAATTACCTACAGATGAAGTATGCGTAATTTCTCAAGACTCTTACTATAATGCTACAGACAATATGCCTTATGAAGAAAGAGCTAAAATTAATTTTGACCATCCAAGAGCTATCGATTTTAATCTAATTATTAACCATTTAAAAGCACTCAAAGCTGGAAATACTATCGATCAGCCAGTATATTCTTTTGTAACTCACAATAGAACAAAAGATACTATTAAGACACATCCAAGAAAAGTAGTAATTGTTGAAGGAATATTGATCCTAAACAATAAGGAATTAAGAGATTTATTTGACATTAAAATATTTGTGCACGCAGAGACAGATGAACGATTAATTAGAAGGTTAAAAAGAGATATCACAGAAAGAGGAAGAGATATGGATGAAGTTTTAAGCAGGTATCAGACTACCTTAAAGCCTATGCATCAAGAATTTATAGAACCTACAAAAAACTTTGCAGATTTAATTATACCTAATGATAGATATAATAATGTTGCCATAGATATTGTTAGAACAGTTATTAATGAACGTTTATAGAATATGACCATTAACACTCTAAAAAATAATAAAGTATTTAAAATTTTGACAAATATTTTTGTTCTAATTTTTATTCCTTTCTTGATCTGGATGTTATTTTTTGACGAGAATTCTTATTTAGTTCATAGAAAATTTAATAAAGAAATTAAAGATTTAGAGAGTACCGTATCTTTTTATAAAACTAAAATAGCCGAAGATAAAGCCACCATCATGAAACTAAATGATTCTCTTCAACTAGAGCGTTTTGCAAGAGAGCAGTACTTAATGAAAAAAGAAAATGAAGATATTTATATTATAGAATTTGATACCATAAAAAAGTAATGAATACATTTCTGTTTAATGAATTTATAGGAATATCATCGGCTGCTTGGAAGCAAAAAATTCAAGCAGACTTAAAGGGTGCAGATTATAATGAAACTTTGCTTTGGAAAACGAATGAAGGTATTACAGTAAAACCTTTTTACTCAAAAGAAGACAGAACAAACACAAAACTAGATCTACCAAAAAAAGGCTTTAATATTTGTCAAACTATTTTCATTGATAACGAGAAAATAGCAAATTCCTTAGCTCTTGATGCTTTAAGAAGAGGAGCAACTTCAATTCAATTTATTAGTACAAAACCTTTTAATTGCAGTTTACTATTGCAAAATATTGATATTAATACAATTCTAATATATTTTAAATTTCAGTTTTTACCTTCCGTGTTTTTGGTTGAATTATCAAAATTCATAAATCCTAATAAGACGTTTATCCAATTAGATATTATTGGAAATTTGGCCGAAAACGGAAATTGGTTTATCAATTTAAATGAAGATTTCAAACAATTAGATCTTATTCTTAAATCCAATAAAAATTGTGTTTCGGTTTCTAGTGACTTATATCAAAACGCAGGCGCTACCATTGTACAGCAATTAGCCTATACTTTAGCCCACGCAAACGAATATTTAAATCATTTTGGAAAAGACATAGCAGAAAAAATTCACTTTACATTTTCTGCGGGTAGCAATTACTTTTTTGAAATAGCAAAACTAAGGGCATTTAGAATTTTATGGGCAACGCTATTAAATGAATATGATCAAGAAAATAGTGCAGTGCATATTTTTACGCAGCCCAGTTTAAGAAATAAAACATTGTATGACTATAATATAAATATGCTTAGAACAACAACTGAGTATATGAGTGCTATCTTAGGAGGATCCAATACGGTTTCTTCTATATCGTACGACGCTATGTATCATAAATCAAATGAATTTGGTGAACGAATTGCAAGAAATCAACTTTTAATTTTACAACAGGAAAGTTATTTACAAGAAGCACAAAATTTTGCTGATGGCACTTATTATATAGAGGCAATTACCCACCAATTAGCAGAAAAAGCATTGACCCTATTTAAACAAATAGAAAAAGGCGGGGGATTTTTAAAACAATTAAAAGCGGGAATTATTCAAAAGAAAATAGCAGAAAGTGTTGCGAAGGAGGAAGAAGACTTCCATGCTAAAAGGATTATTTTATTGGGCACCAATATGCAACCCAATAAAAATGATATCATGAAAAATGAGTTGGAATTATTCCCTTTTATAAAACAAAGAAATATAAAAACTTTAATTGTCCCAATTAACAGAAAACGTCTTTCTGAAATCATAGAAAAAGAACGGTTAGAAAAAGAAAATGACTAGAAAATCATTTGAACATATCAAACTCAAAAGTGCTAAAACAGCAACTCCACAAAGCTTTAAACATGAAGATTTTGTGGCAGGAATAGCACCTAATTTAAGAGGACCTTATAGTACAATGTACGTTAGAAGGCCTTGGACGATAAGACAATATGCAGGTTTCTCTACCGCAGAAGAAAGTAATGCTTTTTATAAAAGAAACTTAGAGGCCGGCCAAAAAGGACTCTCTGTAGCTTTTGATTTAGCCACCCATAGAGGTTACGATTCAGATCATGAACGCGTGCAAGGAGATGTAGGAAAAGCAGGTGTTGCCATAGATTCTGTAGAAGATATGAAAGTTTTATTTGACGAAATTCCGTTAGACAAAATGTCTGTTTCTATGACTATGAATGGCGCTGTCTTACCCATTTTAGCCTTTTATATCGTTGCTGCACAAGAACAAGGTGTCTCTTTAGAAAACTTAACAGGAACCATTCAAAATGACATATTAAAGGAGTTTATGGTTCGTAATACTTATATCTACCCTCCTGCACCATCTATGAAGATTATTGCTGATATCTTTAAATACACCAGCGATAAGATGCCAAAATACAATTCAATATCAATTTCTGGTTATCATATGCAAGAAGCTGGTGCAACCGCAGAAATTGAATTGGCATATACGCTTGCAGACGGTTTAGAATATATTAGAAAAGGTATTGATGCCGGAATGGATATTGATTCATTTGCACCACGATTGTCCTTCTTTTGGGCAATAGGAATGGATCATTTTACAGAAATAGCCAAATTAAGAGCAGCAAGAATGTTGTGGGCAAAAATTGTAAAGAAGTTCAACCCTAAAAACCAAAAATCCTTAGCACTAAGAACGCATTGCCAAACTAGTGGTTGGAGCTTAACAGAACAAGATCCTTTTAACAATGTTGCAAGAACAACAATTGAAGCAATGGCGGCAACATTTGGTGGCACACAAAGTCTGCACACAAATGCATTAGATGAAGCAATTGCGCTACCCACAGACTTTTCTGCTAGAATTGCTAGAAACACACAAATCTACTTACAGGAAGAAACGTATATAACAAAAACTGTAGATCCTTGGGCAGGAAGTTACCATATAGAAGAACTAACAGAAAACATAGCCAATAAGGCTTGGAAACTAATTGAAGAAGTTGAAAAGTTAGGCGGGATGACTAAAGCTATTGAGAAAGGAATTCCGAAAATGAGAATTGAAGAGGCAGCAGCAATCAAACAAGCAAAAATAGACAGCGGACAAGATATAATTGTTGGCGTAAATAAATATCAGTTAGAAAAAGAAGACCCCTTACATTTTTTAGAGGTGGATAATGAAGCGGTTCGAAATTCTCAAATTGAAAGATTAAATGAGTTAAAAGCGAACAGAAATAATACTGCCGTAAAGGAATCTTTATCGGCAATAACTAAAGCTGCAAAATCTGGAAAAGAAAACTTATTAGATTTGGCGGTTACAGCTGCGAAAAATAGAGCTACATTAGGAGAAATCTCTGATGCTTTAGAACTTGTATATGGCAGGCATAAAGCAGTACATAAAACAATATCTGGCGTGTATAGCAAAGAAATAAAAGAAGATCCGTTATTTAAAAAAGCAAAAGAGTTTGCAAATAAATTTGCTGAGTTAGAAGGCAGACGACCAAGAATTATGATTGCCAAATTAGGACAAGATGGCCATGATAGAGGTGCAAAAGTAGTAGCTACTGGCTATGCCGACTTAGGTTTTGATGTAGATATTGGGCCACTTTTTCAAACACCAAAAGAAGCTACAAAGCAGGCTGTAGAAAATGATGTACATATTCTCGGAGTTTCCTCTTTAGCAGCCGGACATAAAACATTGGTACCACAAGTTATTGCAGAATTAAAAAGGTATGAACGTGAAGACATAATGGTAATTGTGGGTGGTGTAATCCCTGCTCAAGACTATCAATTTCTATTTGATGCTGGTGCTGTTGGGGTTTTTGGTCCTGGAACAAAAATCGCCCAAGCAGCAATAGATATGCTAACCATTTTAATTGATAGCGTTGCAGAATAAATACGCATTCAGCCCTGCCACTCAAATACAAATACCATCTTATTTTTAACAGTTCTTAACAAGAAAAATACGGCACTCTTAGATAGTTTTCCTCCTTTTATGCTTAAATTTGCAGTAGATTAAAAACTACTTCAAAAAGGATGAAAAAATTATTCGATTTCCTATATTCTACAAGATTAACAGCTGTTTTATTTATCTTGTTTGCAACTGCAATGGCAATTGCCACATTCATAGAAAACGATTTTGGTACACAAACCTCTAAAGCACTAATATATAATGCTTGGTGGTTCGAGGCAATTATGGGCTTTTTTGTAATTAATTTCTTTGGAAATATATTCAGATACCGCCTTTATAAAAAAGAGAAATGGCCCGTTTTAATGTTCCATGCCTCTTTTTTATTAATCTTAGTCGGTGCAGGAATTACTCGTTATGTTGGTTATGAAGGCATTATGCTTATTGAAGAGGGTGAAACTACCAATCAGTTTCTATCTGAAACCACCTACCTAAATGCTGTTGTAGATGATGGAAACTCTCAAAAACCGGAAATAAATGCACCAATAATGCTTTCTGCTTGGGGCACCAATTCTTGGACTTATACAGATTCATTTCAAACAAAAGAAAAAAGTATTGATATTAAATTTGAGTTAGTAGATTATATCCCGTGGGCTGAAAAAAACTTAGTTGAAGATGAAAATGGTATAGAACATTTATTTTTTGTAGAGTCTTCTGAAGGTTCCCGTCATGAGCATTGGATTAAAAAAGGCACCATACAAAATATACACGGTATTTTAGTTGGATTTGATGCCAACAATGACAATGCAACCGTCAATTTCACAAATAAAAGTGGTGTTTTAAAAATGATTTCTAAAGACAATGGAGATTGGTTTAGAATGGCAGATCAAGAAAAAGGCAAGATTACTAAAGATTCTTTACAAGACTTTAAATATCTAACACTTCATAATATTGGTGAACTCCAATTTGTAATCCCTAGACCAGCAGAAAAAGGAATTATGAAAACGATTAGCGGCCCAAAAAATGACAAAATACAAGATGTTATTTTTGTAGATATTACAGCTAATAACAAAACAGAACGTTTAGAATTAAAAGGAGGGAAATTTAATTCTGACGGTTCTAAAGAAGTGTCTGTTGGTGGTTTAAATTTTAGAGTTTTATATGGTTCAAAAACATTAAAAACTCCTTTTAGTATAAAGTTAAACGATTTTCAACTAGATAAATACCCAGGATCTGAGAGTGCAGCAGCCTATGCAAGTGAGGTTACAATTATAGACCCAAAAGAAACTTTTGATTATAAAATTTTTATGAACCATATTTTAGATCACAGAGGTTATAAGTTCTTTCAAGCAAGTTATGATTTATCTGACGGTAAAGAAGAAACGCACCTTTCTGTAAATCACGATTTTCTTGGGACTTTTGTTACGTATTTAGGTTACTCTCTTTTATACATTGGTATGATTTGTATTCTTTTTGCAAAAAATACTAGGTTTGACGTTTTGAAAAAAGGACTGACTAAAATTAAAAAGAAAAAACTAATGCTCTCTATTGTTGCTGCATTACTTTTATCAAGTTTCACCTTTGCGCAACATGAAAATACGCATCAACCTGCAAGAATAACCATTCAACAAATAGACTCTATTTTGCTTGCCAATATGGTAGATGCAAAACACGCAGAAAGTTTTAATAAATTGGTTATTCAAGATGCTGGTGGTAGAATGAAACCTGCACATACTTTTGCCTCTGAATTGGTAAGAAAAGTAAGCAAGACAGAAAAATTTAAGGATATGGAGCCTAGTCAGGTTTTATTATCTATCATAGAAAACCCTCGACTTTGGTATGAAGTTCCGGTAATTTATTTAGAAAAAGGAAATACCGAAATCAGAAAACTTATCGGTATTTCAGCTACTTCTAAATACGCAGCTTTATCAGATTTTTTAACCCCAATGGGTGTTTATAAAATAAAAGAGGAAGTTGCTGAAGCACAAAAGAAAAAGGAAAAAAATAAGTTTGAAAAAGATATTATTAAAATAGATAGAAGGATTGGATTATTATATAGTGCTATTTTCGGTGGGATTTTAAAAATTTACCCTATTCCTAACGATGAAAATAACAAATGGGTCTCACAACCAGAAACCTCAACCGCTAATTTTACAGGGACAGATTCTGTTTTTGTGCGGCAATCTCTGCCAGTTTATATTCAATTTTTACAGAAAGCAAAAAAAACAAATGACTATTCTGAAGCAAATAAAATATTAGATGGTATAAAGAAATTTCAACTTAAATTTGGTGCAGAAGTATTGCCTACAGAAAAAGAAATTTCTTTAGAAATTTCATATAATAAAATACAACCCTTTGAACAATTAGCAAAGTATTACGGTTTTGCTAGTTTGTTTTTAATCCTTTTTGTGATTTGGCAAATTTTCACTTCAAAACCATGGATTAATATTGTTGTAAAAATATTGATTGGTATTGTAATTGGTTTATTCGTGTTTCACACCTTAGGATTGATATCGAGATGGTACATCAGTGGCAACGCACCTTGGAGTAATGCTTATGAGTCTATTATCTATGTAGCTTGGGCAACCATGCTCTTCGGTTTATTCTTCGGAAGAAAATCTGCACTTACACTAACCGCAACCACGTTCTTAACAGCAATCATCTTGGCTTTTGCACACCAAAATTGGTTAGATCCAGAAATTGCAAATTTACAACCTGTTTTAAATTCTTGGTGGCTTCTTGTGCATGTTTCTATTATTGTAGCTAGTTACGGGCCTTTTTCTTTAGGGATGATTTTAGGGATTTTCGCACTCTTTTTAATGGCATTTACCAATGAAAAGAATAAGAAGAAAATGGACTTAAACATTAAGGAAATTACTATTATTAATGAAATGGCAATTACCATAGGTTTAATTATGTTAACCATTGGAAACTTCCTAGGTGGTATGTGGGCTAATGAAAGTTGGGGACGTTATTGGGGATGGGATCCTAAAGAGACTTGGGCCCTAATTTCTATAATGGTTTATGCCTTTGTATTGCACATGCGTTTAATTCCTGGTTTACGCGGTAGGTTTACCTTTAATTTATGGTCTATAATTGCATATGCATCTATTATGATGACCTATTTTGGAGTAAACTTTTACCTGTCTGGCTTGCATTCTTATGCAAGTGGAGATAGAGTTATTACACCAACTTCTGTTTATTATTCTGTTGGTTTTATAACTATTCTAGGAACTATTGCTTTTATCAAATATAAAAAATATTATAAAAAATAATTTTACAGAGAAGTACCTAAATATTTTCATAAGAAAATGTATTTTTGTTCTTGAAAAGAAATCATAACAATTCGAATTTACTCGAGGTTACAAAAGAAAACAATCTATGTTTCATAAAAATATAAAGCTAATTTTAGCTGGTTTAATTACAGTTTGGGCAGTATACCAATTTAGTCAAGGAAATATTATGAACGGAATTTCTGTTTTATTATTGGCTGGTCTTTTTGTGTTATTCTACTTTAAAAATGAGTTTATCTTACTGGCTTTTTTACAACTTCGTAAACAAAATTTTCCAGGAACTCAAAAATGGTTAGGTTATATTAAAAACCCAGAAGCAGCATTGACTGTTAAACAACAAGGATATTTTAACTATCTACATGGTATTATTTTAAGTCAGACAAACATGACACAAGCTGAGAAGTATTTACGTAAAGCTATAAAACTAGGCTTGGCAATGGATCATGATTTAGCAATGGCAAAACTACAATTAGCAGGAATCTCTATGACTAAAAGACGTAAACGAGAAGCTACCAATTTAATGGCAGAAGCTAAAAAATTAGACAAGCATGGTATGCTAAAAGAACAAATGCAAATGATGAAGCAGCAAATGAAAAAAATCTAAGCTTTTTTTTTATCACAAATACAAAAAAAATCCGATGAAGCTTCATCGGATTTTTTGGTATTTATAAGAGAAGAATATTTTATTCTATTCTTGTTAGCGTTAAATCCACATTGTATTTTAGAATAAATAAACCCTTGTTTTCTGGAATTTTAATGGTGTTATCAGTATAATCGAATTTACTTTCTAATCTGTATGAAATCCCTTCCTTAAAAGTAGTATCTAAATCATTACCCGAAGCTAAACGCATTAATATATCATACGCAACGTCAAAACCTTTTGTAGCATCTGAAGAAGGTAGCCTTCCGTTTTTAGCTTTATATTTTAAATTAAAAGCATTCGCTTCAAAAGAATCTTCTTTTACATATACATCACTAATAAATGTAAAACCTAACTGCGCAAGTTTCAAATTATCAATTTGATTGAAAACACTTATCTGATCAAAAGCATACACAGTAGCTGTAGTTTCTTCGGGTAAACTAATAAGACTATTTATAGCACTTGCTACAATTATATTATCATTGGTTGCCATTACTACTGTATTCTTCATATTGGGTTGCAGCACCTCTGTAAACTTCTCTGTTTTTATATATCCATCCGCTGCCATAATAATATGAAAGCTATTTATAGAATCATTAGATTGAAGAATTTCTCTAATTTTAGTAGCATCATTCTGTGAATCTACTTTTCCATCTCCCACAACAATAATATTACCGTCCATAAAAGTATCCTGCATATATGCAAATAACTTGTCTTTAAATAATTGTTTATTAGGTGCAGTTTTTACTATCTTATTTCCAGTAAATGCTACTTGTTTTGGGGAATATATTGGAAATACTATTGGTACATTTAACTTATCTGCTAAAAACTGAACTTCCTCTGAGTACAAAGGCCCAATAACAGCGTCATTCTCCTCTAAGTTATTTTCTGATAAGATTTTGTTTATCTCTGTGCTGTTTCTGCCGGTATCAAAAACATCTACATCTATTTCTACACCCTGTTCTCGAAGAGAGTCTATAGCCATCATTGCTCCAAAATATAAATCTGTTACAATATTTGCCAACCTACTATTCTCAAAAATTTCTTCACCAGAAAGCGTATCTAATTCAATTGCTCTAAAGGGGAGTAAAATTGCAATCTTAAGCGCAATACCTGCTTCAATTTCATCTCTATAAAGAAAACTCTCTTCTCCTACACTAGCCTCTAAAGGCATTATTTTAATGATTTGAGATAACTTTAGACCTTCAATTAATTCAGGATTTAAAGCAATTAAATCTTCTTGAGTCACATTATAAAATCTAGTCAATCCATAAAAGGTATCTCCTTTTTTAACTTCATGAAGTTTAAATTCTTTTTCTAACTCTAAAATTAATAATTCTTTCTGTTTCTCTTTTTCGGCAATGAGAGCAGCTTTCGATTCTTTATCATTAAGATTTAAAGTATTGGAAACAATAACTTCATCTTTATTGACATCTCTATTTTTTAACTGCTTACTAGGAACTATAATTACCGTATTGACTTCAGGTTTTCTGCCTATATCAGGGTTTAGACGTAATAAATCTCTGGTTTTCATATCCAATTTCTTAGCAATGACACGCAAGGTTTCTCCTTCCTTTACTTTGTATTGCACATATTTCTTTTGCTGACCGCAAGAAACAGTAAACGTTAGGATACACAGAAAAACAAAAAATTTAAGATGTTTCATATATTTTATTCCCATTCTATAGTCGCAGGTGGTTTAGAACTAATGTCATATACTACTCTATTAACCCCTTTTACTTGATTTATTATCTTATTTGATGTTTTTTGTAAAAACTCATAGGGTAAATTTACCCAATCTGCCGTCATACCATCTGTACTTTCTACAGCTCTTAAAGCCACTACTTTTTCATACGTTCTCTCGTCTCCCATTACTCCAACAGAATTAACTGGCAATAACATTGCGCCAGCTTGCCAAACTTTATCGTACAAACCGTCTTCCTTTAGTCCATTAATAAATACAGCATCTACTTCTTGTAAAATACGCACTTTTTCAGCGGTAATATCTCCTAAAATACGAATTCCTAAACCGGGTCCAGGAAAAGGATGACGTCCTAGTAGCTCGGCATCTATTCCCATAGAAGCTCCTACTCTTCTTACCTCATCTTTAAAAATCATACGCAAAGGTTCTACAATTTTTAATTTCATGTAATCTGGCAAACCTCCTACGTTGTGATGACTCTTAATTGTTGCCGATGGACCACCATTTACAGAAACAGATTCAATTACATCTGGGTAAATGGTTCCTTGCGCCAACCAAACTACATCTTTTATTTGATTTGCTTCATCATCAAAAACCTCTATAAATGAATTACCAATTGCTTTTCGTTTCTTTTCTGGATCTGTTAAACCCTCTAAAGCTAATAAAAAACGTTCAGATGCATCTACACCTTTCACATTCAATCCCATTCCTTCATATTGTGTTAGAACGCTTTCGAACTCGTTCTTACGCAACAAGCCATTATTTACAAAAATACAGTATAGATTTTTACCAATTGCCTTATGCAATAAAACTGCTGCAACGGTAGAATCTACTCCTCCAGAAAGCCCTAAAACCACCTTATCATTTCCTACTTTTTCTTGAATTGCTGCAACGGTACTTTCTACAAAAGAATCTGGAGTCCAGGTTTGTGCGACTCCTGCAATTTTCACTAAAAAGTTTTCTAGTAATTGTTTACCATCCTTTGAATGATATACTTCTGGGTGAAACTGAATTGCATACGTTTCTTCTCCTTTAATTTTATAAGCCGCATTCTCAACATCTTTTGTGCTTGCTAATAATTCACCATTCGTTGGTAAATCTTTTATAGTGTCTGAATGACTCATCCAAACTTGGCTTCCTTCTGAAATATTTTCAAAGAAAGTTTCATTACTTTTTATAAATGATAAATTTGCTCTACCATATTCTCTAGTGTTAGAAGATGCAACTTTTCCGCCAGAGAAATGTGCTAAATACTGTGCACCATAACAAACCGCTAACATTGGTTTTTTTCCTCTAATTCCTGATAAATCAGGATGTAAAACATTTTCTCCTCTTACAGAATTCGGACTACCAGACAAGATAATGGCTTTGAATTCAGCATGATTTTTAGGAAGATGATTGTATGGATGAATTTCACAATAAATGTTTAATTCTCTAACTCTTCTTGCAATTAGTTGCGTGTATTGCGATCCGAAATCTAATATAAGTACGTTGTGTTGTCGTTGCATGCGCAAAAATAATATTTTGATTTTAGAAATAAGAGTTTAGACCATAGATTTTTTAATTAAAAAAAATAAAGTGCAACATATCAACAAAATAGAGCATAAAAAATAGAAAATAAAGATAAACCTTAATACCACTTAGACCTTAATAGTATAAAAAAAGACATTTTTAAAAGAACCATGAAGCACGAGAGCTTACTTAAAATCGATATACAATTGCATTGATATTCATTCCGGCACCTACAGAGGCTAAAATAACAACATCTCCTTTGTTTACTTCTTGGTTTGCAACGTTCCCTTTTAAAACTAAATCTAATAAAGTAGGCACAGTTGCAACAGAACTATTTCCCAATTCATGAATCGTCATTGGCATGACACCCTCTGGGACGGGTGCTTTAAAGAGTCTATAAAAACGTTTCACAATTGCCTCATCCATCTTTTCATTTGCTTGATGAATAAAAATTTTCTTAACCTCTTTGATATCTATTCCACTCTTATCTAATGCCGTTTTCATAGCAGCAGGCACATGTGTTATGGCAAATTCATAAATTTTTCTTCCGTACATTTTAATATAACGTACATTTTCATCTTCCTGCTTATTAAAAGACTTACCAAAATGCAAAAAATAAGCTTCATCCTTTGCAAAAGTTTGTGTAGCATGACTCATAATTCCGGATGCTTGGTCTTCTGTTTCTTCTACAATACAGGCCCCAGCACCATCACTATAAATCATAGAATCTCTATCAAATTTATCTACAACCCTAGACAATGTTTCTGCACCAATTACCAAACATTTTTTTGCAATCCCTGCCTTTATAAAAGCTTGTGCTTGAATAACACCTTCTACCCAACCAGGACAACCAAAAAGTATATCATATGCAACACAATTAGGGTTCTCAATACCTAATCTAAATTTAACTCTAGTAGCTAAACTTGGCAACATATCTCCTTGGATAGCGCCCTGTTTTACATCTCCAAAATTATGTGCTAGAATAATATAATCTAATTCTTCTGCATTTATAGCTGCATCTTTAATTGCTTTTTCTGCCGCAAAAAAGGCGATATCAGAAGTTTTATATTCAGATTTAGCATAACGTCTTTCTGCAATTCCTGTAATATTTTTAAATTTTTCTATAATAACATCATTCTCTAAAGAAAAACCACTACCATCTTCGTTTAAAAAATGAGTATCCAAAAAATCGTTATTTTCCTTCTTTATAGACGGAATAAAACTTCCTGTTCCTGTTATTTTTGATAAAATCATAATTAATAATACTTTAGAAATTACTTAATTATGGGTAAGTTATAAATTTTCTTTCCAATTAAATATTTATCATCGTAAAACAATGATATTCAAAACACTTTATTTTTGAAACATTAAAACAAGCTTAGCGGAAGAAGGCAATTGTTAAAGTTGTATTGCTGTTCCCAAAGGGATTATAGTATTTTTAGTAGTTCTAAATAATACGATGTCCAAATTGAAAAAAGAGATCCTCTTAAAATTTAGAAAAAGAGATATTATTTATAGATATGAACTATCAAAAGAAAAAGGCAGTAGTGAAAGTAAAGAGGGTGTTTTTACAATCTCACCAACTTCTCCCATAAAAATAACAGGAAAAGGTTCCTTCTGATTTATTTCATACTCTGACAATGTTTGTCTACAAGCACCACAAGGACCAATTGGCTTATCTACCTTTGTAATTGTAGAGCTTGCTGAGATGGCTAATTTTTTAATTTTTACTCCGGGAAATAAAGAACCTGCTTGCCAGACAGCAACCCTTTCTGCACACATCCCTGACGGATATGCCGCATTTTCTTGATTATTCCCTAAAACAATTTCTCCATTATCTAACAACAAAGCTGCCCCAACATGAAATTTAGAATACGGCGCATAGGCATTTCCACGAGCTTTAATAGCCTTATTCATTAGCATTTGATCTTCTGTAGAAAGCGCGCCAAGATTACTGTAAACAGTTGCAGAACTCGTTATCTTTATTTGTTTCATGTATGTATTTTTAATTCAATTTTAAAAAGCACCTACTTTTCTCTTTGCATCTTTTATTTAGATGTGATGAATTTTAGCAACCTGTTTCCCCGATTAAAGCAGTCAAAAAAAGCAGCCTAAATGGACTGCTTTTTTTAATATGCTAAAATTACTAAAAAAAATTGATTTTTTAATAGTCTTCGTAAATTTCACCTAAATCAAAAGACACAGAGAAACGCAGCGAATTTTCTAAGGGATTATTAACATCTGAGGCATTTATTAAATACGATAAATCGATATTTAAAGCATTTGTTTTAAAACCTCCACCTAATGTAAAATATTGTCTATTCCCTTTGTCTTCATTTTCATGAAAGTAACCAGCTCTTAATGCAAATGCATTGTTGTATAAATATTCTGCACCTAAAGCATATGTAAACTCCTTTAACTCTTCACTAAAACCTCCAGGAGCATCCCCAAATGAAGAGAACATTCCTTGTACAAAACCTTTGTCTTCATTTACATCTACACCATCTTGAATATCTGGCGTTGGCACTAATAACTTTGTAAATTCTATGGTTGTAGAAATGGTGTTGTAATCGTCCATTATAAAATCAAAACCACCACCTAATTTTAAATTAGTAGGTATAAAATCCTCATCACCTGGTGTGTATGATACTTTTGGCCCAATATTAGCAATATTAAAACCTATTCTATAACGACCATTAAAATTGCCATAATTTTCTTCTAAAGATTGGTAATATCCAGAAACATCTACTGCAAAAGAATTTATTGGTTGTATTGCATTTCCTTCTGTGCCGTTAAAAGTTAAATTAGAACGAATGTATTTCAGAGAAACTCCCATTGCAAAAGTTTCACTTAATTTCAAAGAATAAGAACCAGTTGCAACTAATTCATTCGGATTTATAGAGCCATTTGATTCTCCTCTGTCATTTGTCAAATCGATTTGACCTAAAGAAAAATATTTAAAATCTGCACCCCAAGCTGCATTTTCACTAAATCGATTAATATAAGAACCACTTCCTATAAAAATATCATCTGTTAGGTTTCTTAACCAAGGGGAATAGGTAATTCCTGTTAAAATTTGCCTGTTACTAAATGCTATTTTTGCGGGGTTATGAAATAATGAAAAAGCATCTGCACTTGTAGCTACTCCCATATCTCCCATACCACCAGCTCTTGCATCTGGCACAATTAATAAAAAAGGGGTTGCTGTTGTAATACCACCTGTTTGAGATGAAATTTTAACAATTGCAAAAACACTTAATACTACACATAAAACTATTTTCTTTACTTCTTTCATCTCTATGACCTAATTATTCTTATTAAAAATATATAATTTTATTGAAGTATTACTAACTTTTCATACTTTTCAGAAACTAAATTAGTTTCCGTTGCCTTTACCCTTAACTTATAAACATAGACTCCTTTTCCTATTTTATTACCAAAATCATCTAAACCATTCCAAGTAATATCTCTAGACAAAGTGCCTGTTGTTTGTACGTTTTGGTTAATCGTTTTTATGAGTTTACCAGAAACTGTAAATATTTGAACTTGCACCTCTAATACTTCATTTGGTTTGTTGTGATTGAACCAAAATTCTGTGTAATTTACAAAAGGATTTGGATAATTTAACACATTTTCTAAATTTAATACTGCATCACTAATCACCACAAAGTTTAACGTTGTTTCAGATGAATTATTATAAGTATCCCATGCTTTTATTTTTAAGGTATGCGGCCCTACTTCCAAATCTCTCAGTCTATACGTAACTTTCCCTTTTGTAAAATCATCTAACTCGGTCTCATAGAAATCATTTAATACCAGAGGATTTAAGGCATCGCCGTCTAAAACTCCAATAATATCATGATCTATTGCCGTAATAGAAGTATTAATTCCACTAATATCTGAAAGCACTACAATTAAATTAGGAGAAGCATTTGTATTACCGCCATCTATAAAAGATTCATCATTCATAAATAACTTCAAATCAGGGCCCGTAGTGTCTTCTGGTGCATTTTCATCTATTCCACCAACCGTAATATTTATATTATACCCCGCCTTTTCTTTATATGAGAGTGTATCATTTGCGTATAAACTTATTTTCCCTTTTTTAAAAATAGGATTCCCATTTATATCTGTTTCTTCTCCAAAAGCAATTTTAATATCTTTAGGTACAATAAAATCAAAGCTAAAACCACCATTTACAACGCTAGATTTGCCTTTAAATATTTTACTGTCTTGCGTATCAAAATCCATTATTTCACCAAAACTATTATTTCCTAAAGTTTTTCTATCTAAAGATTTATCAAAAACGGTGGCAGAAAGTGTACCATTAAAATCAGATAAACGATTGCCAATATTATCTAAAACAACGCCTTCAAAACTAACTTTAGAAAGCGCTTTTAAAGTATCTTGTGGTTGGGTCATCTCTTTACCATTCATTTTTGTGATTTGAATATTTGGCTCTGGTACTGCCAATTTCATTGCGGGATCACCAAAAGAATAGATAAAGAACTTTTGCTTATCCGAAAAACTATTTTTAGTATTCATTAAAGCCTCAGAGATTGTTACATCCTCATTATTAAATTCTAATAAAACTTTAATTAAAGCTACATTAAAACGCTGCCCTACAGAAATAAAAACCTCTCTCGTAGTTGTAATCATACTTGCTGCACCGCCAGTCTTATTCCAAAATGTTAACTCACCTGCAGTGATCCTACTCGGATTATCAAATCTAGAAAAATCACACGTAACTGTTATTAATAAAGGCAATGTATTGGGGTTATAAAACCCTTGAATCTGTGGTTTTTCTAAAATTTTCTCAGAAGCAAAACCATCTTCTCCTCCATGACCAAAATAATCTAAAACCAACGTTCCTTTTTCAATCGCATTTGTAATTGCATCATTTACTTCTGGGTAACGCTCGCCGCCAGAAGCATTTTGTTGTACATATGAGTCTACATAAATTTTATTGACGTTAAAGACCGGCTTATTTTTTTTAATAGCATCTGCAATAACCTCTACTCCTTTTTGAATCGGTATATCATAATCATCATCTATATCATCTGCTAGTAAAGTAATTGTATTTCGCCAATCTCCAATAGCATTCTTACTGTAATAACTTAAAATTTTATCTACTACTATTCTTGCCTGTGCCGCTCCAGTAACCGGTATTCTACTAGAAACAACCTCTATTGTATCGGCACCATTCATGTTACCATCATTTTCACCTAACATCACAAAAAAGTCATCTGTAACCCATGAGTATGCCAAGTTAAAACTTTCTTCTGATAATTTTACAGGTACAATATTGTTATTGTTTGAAAGTCTGTCTTTATAGTCATAAGATGCATCACCAAAAAAGCAAACATATTTTAGTTTTTTCTCTTCAGAAGAGCTTGTATCGTATATGAACTTAATAAAATCTCTGATACCTGTTATGTCTTTAGAACCTGAGGAAAACTCATTATAAATTTCATCTAGAAG
>CAJXTJ010000003.1 GCA_913061165.1 uncultured Polaribacter sp. | reverse complement strand
TCGTCGGCAGCGTCAGATGTGTATAAGAGACAGGAATATAGACGATACAAAAGAAGTTTTACGCCTGTACGGCAATATGTCTAGCGCAACAGTTTTGTATGTTTTAGAGCGTTTTATGGATAGAAATCCAGCCAAAGGAGAACGAGGCTTAATGTTAAGCTTTGGGCCAGGGTTTTCTGCACAACGTATTTTATTAGCGTGGTAAAATTATAAAAATGAATCCAAAACAAATTATAAAAAACCTGCCCTATCAAAAACCTTTTTTGTTTGTTGATGAACTTACAGAAATTTCAGAAAGTGGTATTTCAGGAAATTACACCTTTAAAGAAAGTGCGTTTTTCTATGAAGGTCATTTTAAGGAAAACCCAATAACACCAGGTGTTATTTTAACGGAAACCATGGCACAAATTGGCGTTGTTTGTTTAGGAATATTTTTACTAAAAGATAAAATTTCAACAACCACAAAACCACAAATAGCCTTAACATCTAATGTGGTTGATTTCTATGTACCTGTTTTACCAAATGAAAAAGTAACTGTGATTTCAGAAAAAGAATATTTTAGATTTAACAAGTTAAAGTGTCGTGTAAAAATGATAAATTCTAAAAATGAATTGGTTTGTAGGGGAACTATTTCTGGAATGATCATCGCAAAATAGAGACTGAAATGAATTTATCAGAAGTGAAAAACAGAGTTGTAATTACCGGTTTAGGAGTTGTGGCGCCGAATGGCGTTGGTTTGCCAGCGTTTACAAATGCAATAAAAACAGGAACTTCAGGAATCACCTATCATCAGAATTTAAAAGACAAGGGCTTTTCTTGCTGTATTGGCGGAGTTCCAATTATTTCAGAAGAAAAAAAATTAGAATACTTATCACCGTTACAATTGCGCGGGTTTAACAGCAGCTCAATTTTATATGGCTGTATGGCAGGAATTGACGCTTGGAAAGACGCCGGTTTTTCTGTAGAAGAAAATTCGGAATTAGATTATGATTCGGGGTTAATTTTTGGAACAGGAACCTCTGGAATAGAAAAGTTAAGAGAGGCTATTTATAAAATAGACGACCAGAATGTAAGACGTTTAGGAAGTACTTCTGTGGTGCAAACAATGGCAAGTGGAATTTCAGCATATTTAGGTGGAATTCTTGGATTTGGGAATCAGGTTACAACAAATTCTTCTGCTTGTACAACAGGTACAGAAGCTTTATTATTGGGTTTTGAGCGCATTAAAAACGGAAAAGCAAAACGAATGTTGGTGGGGAGTTCTAGTGATAGCAGTCTGTATACTTGGGGCGGTTTTGATGCAATGCGCGTAATGTCTTATAAGCACAACGAAGCACCAGAAAAAGGATCGAGACCCATGAGTGCAACTGCAGCGGGTTTTGTTCCAGGAAGTGGCGCAGGAGCTTTGGTTTTAGAGTCTTTAGAAAGTGCTTTAGAACGGAAAGCTACTATTTATGCAGAGGTTTTAGGAGGCAATATTAATTCTGGCGGACAACGAAAAGGCGGAACCTTAACGGCACCTAACTCAGAAGCGGTTCAGAAATGTATTACAGATGCGGTATTAGATTCGGGCATTTCTTCTTCGGAAATAGATGTAATTAACGGGCATTTAACAGCAACTTCAAAAGACAGTTTAGAGATAGAAAATTGGACCAAGGCACTGCAAAGAAAAGGAAAATATTTTCCGTATATTAATTCTTTAAAATCGATGGTAGGTCATTGTTTGGCTGCTTCTGGAGCCATAGAATGTGTAGCAGCTGTTGCACAAGTTAAAGGGCAATTTGTGTTTCCGAACATTAATTGCGATGATGTGCATCCAGAAATCTCAGCATTGATTTCTAATGATAAAATTCCAACTCAAATAATTGAAAAAAACATTACTATTTTAGCAAAAGCAAGTTTTGGCTTTGGCGATGTAAATGGGTGTGTTATCTTTAAAAAATATTCAGATTAATATGACAAAAGAAGAAATTATATCAAAATTAACAACAATTGTAAAGCCTTATGTTCAAAATGAAGAGGGTTTTAAAAACTTAAATGAAAACACAGATTTTATAAATGATTTAGAAATAAATTCTGCAAATCTAGTAGATATTATTTTAGATGTAGAAGATGAGTTTAAGATAGAAATAGACAACGATTCTATGGAGAAAATGCTCTCTGTAAAAGCAACTGTAGAGATTATACAAACAAAAATAAATGCATAATATTGGCAATGATATTGTAGATTTAAACCTTGCCAAAACGCAAAGCAATTGGCAACGAAAGGGTTTTTTAGAGAAACAATTTACCCAAAAAGAGCAAGACGAAATTTTAAGTTCTGAAAATCCGTTTTTAAAAGTTTGGTTGTTCTGGTCTATGAAAGAAGCGGCTTATAAATGTTACACTCAGAAGTTTAAAGAACGTTTTTTTGCTCCTCAAAAATTTGAGTGTACTATAATTTCTAAAGACAAAGGGATGGTAGTTTTTGAAGAAAACACATTTTATACAGAGTCTATTTCTAACGCACTTTATACATCTACAATTGCCAGAGAAAAAAAAGAAGAAACTGTTATTTTTTTTGCAGTTGGTTTGGCGAGCACAATAGATTTAGATTTAAAAATAAAACTAGCAGCCGAAACAGGTGTTTCTTGCAAAGGTATAGAGAAAAGAAAAACAACTATTGGTGCGCCACTTTTTTATTATAAAGAAGAATTATTAACAACATCATGCTCAATTTCTCATCACGGAAATTACGGAGCATATGCTTATAACATAGGTTCTAAATTTTAATATATTTATGAGACTTAAAAGGATCGTACTGGTTTTTGTGTTGGGTGCTTTCACTTGTTTTTCACAAGAGTTGGTGCAAGATAAAACAGCCTCTGAAATTACATTTACCATAAAGAATTTTGGATTTAACGTACCCGGTAATTTTAATCAATTTATAGTTTCCAGTAATTTTAGCACGCGTAATTTAAAGGGAAGTTTTTTGAATGTAAAAATAAGCGTAGCATCTATATATACAGACTCAGAAGCTAGAGATGAACATTTATTAGAGTCAGATTATTTTAATATTAAAAAGTACCCGAATATTGTATTTGAATCTACTGAAATAGAGAAAATAACCAATGCTAAATATCTATTAAAAGGATTTATAACCATTAAAGGAATTAAGAAAAGGGTAGAAACCACATTAAATGTAACCACCTCTATAACCAAAGTAACATTTTTGACTGATTTTTCTCTAAACAGAAGAGATTTTGGTGTTGGTGGAAGCAGTTTTGTGCTTTCTAAGGAAGTGAATATTAAAATGAAGTATATTGGAACTAAAAATTAAAGAAGCGCTTTTTGAGCAATGTGAGGTGTTTGTAAATAAAAGGCTGTATAACATTGAAAACGTAATTTCTTCAAATCAAAAAGCATTGCAATCTGAGACGAAGAGTTCTGCAGGCGATAAACATGAAACCGGCCGTGCGATGTTGCAATTAGAAATGGAAAAAGCAGGCCAGCAATTGGCGGGAATTACTCAAATGAAAGTTGTCTTATCGAAAATTGATATTTTAAAAACATCAAAAAACGCCTGCTTAGGAAGCGTTATTATTACAGCTAAAGTATCTTATTTCTTAAGCATTTCTGCAGGGCAACTCGTTGTTGCAGATAAAAGTTATTTTGCTATTTCAGTATCTTCGCCAATGGGTAAATTGTTGCTAGGGAAACAAGAAAAAGAGGTGATTTCTTTTAATGGGAAAACTATTGAAATTATTGGGATTGTTTAAATGAAAAGGGATTGTTTTACGAAATATAAAGTTTTTTATGAAGAAATAAATTAGATACATTCTATTGCAACGGTTTATATTTTTGGTTTTTTAATAACTGTTTTACACCATAGATTTGTTACAATAAGTAGCATTTTCAAAATCTCTAATGTTGATTGAAATAATTGGAACCTCAGGGAACATTATAAAACACCTATTTTGTTAAAGGAAACCATTATTTCTATACTTTAGAACCTTACTTCAATAAAATATTCTTCAGTTTTTTCTTTAAAAGTTTTTCTTAAATTATAAGAAGCAGCAACCTCGGCGATACAGAGCACTAAATAAAGTTAGGTTTTTTTATTGCCGAAGTCACGTTTAACAAATTTTTATAAATTCTTTCAAAGCATCATTTAATGCGAGCTTATTTTCAATATGAGGCATGTGTCCGTTTTCAAAAACAACAATTGCTGAGTTCGTTTTTTTAGCCTCGTCTAAAGAAGTTTTAAAATCTAATACAGGATCTTTCTTGCCAATAATTAATAATTTTTTAAAACTATTATCAGTTAAAACGTGGTTTCTGTTTTTACGCAACTGCATGCCTTCTTGCGTAGCAATATAGCCTTGCATGGGTGTTTGTAGAGCTTCAAGAACGGCTAATTCTATTTCCTCTTTAAAGATGGTTTTGCTTTTTGGGCCAAACAAATTGGCAAAAGACATCCGTACCATATTTCTAAAGTTATTGGCAATCATTTTGTTGGCACGCAATCGCGATGCTTTGCGCTCTAAAGTATCTTCATTAGAAGTAGCGTTCATTAGACAGAGTCCTTTTACTTTCTGCGGATGTTTCTCTGCAAAAGCCAAGGCAATATAACCACCCAAAGAATGCCCAACTAAAATACATTTTCGAATTCTTAATTCTTTTAAAACCGCTGCAATGGTTTCTGCAAATAGTTCCATGGAATGCACATAGCCTAGACAGTCCGTTTTTCCATGCCCTAACAAATCAATAGTAACGATTCTGTTTCTTTTAGAAATCTCGGGTACAACGTTTTTCCACATAGTGGCATTCTCTAAAAACCCATGAATTAAAACCACCGCAGTTCCTGTTCCTTGGTCAGAAAAAGAAATAGTTGCATTTTTAAAAGTTAATGATTTTTGCATCTCACAAAAATATGTATATTTCCGGCACGAAGACAAGAATTACAATGAACAAAACAAAAGAAATTTGGATTGCCGGTTTTGCACTATTTTCACTCTTTTTCGGAGCAGGAAATTTAATTTTACCGCCAACTTTAGGGGTAAAAGCAGGCGTAGATTGGTGGATTGTAGTTTTAGGATTCATTATTACAGGAATTACCATTCCTATTTTAGCAATTTTTGCACATGCAAAATTACAAGGAACATTGTATGATTTCGGGAAAAAGGTTTCTCCTGCTTTTAGCACGCTATTTTGTTTCTTAATTTACAGTATTGCCATAGCTATTCCGTCTCCAAGAACAGCTGCAGTAACGCATGAAATGGCAATTCAGCCATTTTTTGATACGCCGCCAATTCTAACAAGTATTGTTTATTTTCTATTAGTATTTCTATTTGCGGTAAATAGAGCTAGAATTATTGGTTTAATTGGTACTTTTTTAACACCTATAATTGTGCTTATCTTATTGGTAATTATTGGTCTTTCTTTCTTTGTTTCTCCTGGTATTTTAGGAGCATCTGGTTTTGAAAATCCATTTATAGACGGTATTTTAGAAGGGTATCAAACTTTTGATGCCATTGCCGGTGTGGTTGTAGGAGCCGTAATTATTATTTCTTTAGACGATAGCAATCACAACACCTTTGAAGCAAAAAGAACCTTAATTCGAAAAGCAGGTTTTATAGCAGGTACAGGTTTGCTATTCATCTATGGGGGTTTAATTTTAGCAGGTGCTTTGTATGCATCAACATTTGCAGAAAATGCATCTAGAACCGAAGTTTTGGCGGGTTTAAGCACACAAACCTTGGGCAATTTCGGAACTACTTTTTTAAGTGTTTTAGTTGCGTTGGCATGTTTTACAACAGCAGTTGGTATTGTAACAGGAACCGCAGATTATATAAAAGGTATTTTTAATAATTCTAAAAAAGCATATATTATTACTGCTGCAATAGCTTCTATTATTGGAATTATTGTGGGTAGTTATCAAGTAGATTTTATAATTACAGTAGCAGTGCCTGCACTTATGTTTTTATATCCAATAACTATTATTCTTATTGTTTTAAACACACTACCAGATAAATATGCATCTAAATTGGTATTTAGAGGCGTAGTTTTAGTAACCTTTATTTTTAGTATCACAGATTTTCTTGGGTTTATTATTCCCAGAGAAAATTTAACAGGAATTAAAAGCAGTATTCCTTTTGCAGAAGACAGTTTAGGTTGGGTGTTGCCTGCTTTGTTGGTTTTTGTGGTATTAAACCTAATTCAAAAGAAAGAACACCCGTAAATTTAATTTTACTACAATTTTTAAAACGTTAATAAACGGACGATCTTACCTTATACCATATAAATTGGTTATTTTTGTACTTCAACTTGAAAGAAAAAAAGTGTTAAATTATTATTCATATCCGCATACAACCTCTAAAGAATGGGTAACTTTTGTACATGGTGCAGGAGGGAGCAGTTCTATTTGGTTTAAACAAGTGCGCGATTTTAGAAAACACTTTAATGTGCTAATTTTAGATTTACGAGGCCATGGAAATAGCAAAATAAAACTAAAAGACACTTTTAAGGCCAAGTACACCTTTGATTCTATTACTTCAGATATTGTAGAGGTTATAGATGCGCTCAAGATAGAAAAATCACATTTTATTGGTATTTCTTTAGGTACCATTCTAATTAGAAATCTAGCTGAAAAAAGACCAGAATTGGTAAAGAGTATGATTATGGGTGGTGCTATCATAAAGATGAACTTTCGCTCTCAAGTGTTAATGAAAGTTGGTAATATCTTTAAGTCAGTGGTTCCTTACATGCTGCTTTATAAGCTCTTTGCATTTATTATTATGCCAAAGAAAAACCACAAGAAATCTAGATTGTTATTTGTAAACGAAGCAAAGAAATTATACCAAAAAGAATTTATCCGTTGGTTTAAGTTAACATCAGAAATCAATCCATTATTAAGATTTTTTAGAACAAAAGACATTCAAATTCCTACCTTATATGTAATGGGTGCAGAAGACCATTTGTTTTTACCTTCTATAAAAAACATTGTTGCAAAACACCTTACGGCTTCACTTTTTGTGATAGACAATTGTGGCCATGTTGTAAACGTAGAACAACCAGAAACGTTTAACAACCATACCATAGGTTTTATAAATTCTTTGGCATAAAAAAAAGCGAGTTTTTCAACCCGCTTTGTCTTATGAATGTAGCGCTTAACCTTGCATAATCTCTTCAATTTCATCTGCTTCAATAGGTATATTTCCCATTAAATTAAAAGGGGTTCCTTTTTCTTGAATCACAACATCATCTTCTAAACGAATACCAAAACCTTCTTTCGGAATATAAATTCCAGGCTCTACAGTAAATACATTATTGGCTTGCATTGGCTCGTGTAGCAATCCGTAATCATGGGTATCTAAACCAATGTGGTGCGAAGTTCCGTGCATAAAGTATTGCTTATATGCGGGCCAGTTTTTGTCTTCATTTTGAACATCAGCTTTGTCTAGTAAACCTAGTTTTAGTAATTCTGAAGTCATAATTTTACCTACTTCTACGTGGTATTCTTTCCATAAAGTTCCAGGAAGTAACATGTTTGTAGCTTCTTTTTTAACACGATTTACAGCATTATAAACTGTTTTTTGTCTGTCAGAAAATTTTCCAGAAACAGGAATTGTTCTTGTTAAATCTGATGAGTAATTTGCATATTCTGCGGCAACATCTAATAAAATTAGATCGCCATTTTTACATTGCCTATTGTTTTCTATATAATGTAAAACGTTTGCGTTGTTTCCTGCAGCAATAATTGGTGTATATGCAAACCCTTTAGAACGATTTCTAATAAATTCATGCAACAATTCAGCCTCAATTTCATATTCCCAAACACCGGGTTTTGTAAAATTTAAAAGTCTGCGAAATCCTTTTTCTGTAATATCGCAAGCTTGTTGCATTAAAGCCAACTCAATTGGGTCTTTTACAGCGCGCAATCTTTGTAAAATAGGATTGCTTTTTGCTACAGAATGTGCAGGGTATTTTGCTAATAACCATTTTGTAAAACGATCTTCACGCGTTTCAGTTTCTACATTTGCTCTATAGTGTTCATTGGTATTTATATAAAAAGTATCTGCGTAAGAAGTCATTTCAAACAATACTTTTTCTAGATCTTGTAACCAATATATTGTTGCAACACCAGAAGTATCCGTTGCTGCTTTTTTTGTTAATTTTTCACCTTCCCAAACAGCAATATGTGCATTGGTTTCTGTAACAAATAAAATTTCTCTAAAATTTTCATTCGGGCAATCAGGAAACAACATTAATACGCTTGCTTCTTGATCTACACCACTTAAATAGAAGAGATCTCTTTGTTGTTCAAATGGCATTGTGCTATCTGCACTTATTGGATAGACATCATTTGAATTGAAAACAGCTAAACTATTTGGCTTCATATGTGAAGCAAAGTTTTTACGGTTTTTTATAAATAATTGTGGATCTATTTTATCGTATTTCATACAAGTAAATTTATATTGAAATACAAAGGTAGCAATAATTAAAAAACCCGCTCTGCTTTTAAAAACAGAAAAGGTTTGAAGTATATAATTAAAGAAGTTGCTTATGTTTTAATAACGCTTCTTTTTAGGCGGATTAGATCTTCCTCTTCCAGAAGGTTCAGAAGGTTTGTTTCCTTTAAAATGAGGTTTGCTTTTTGGTTTGTTTCCTTGAGAACCTCCTCCTTTATTCTTTTTACCAAAAGAGCCTTTACTTTGCGATGCTGCTCTTTTTGGAGGATCTGTGTCTGTTGGTTCAAAACCTGCTACAATAGTAGAAGCTAATTTCTCATTCAGTAATTTTTCTATTTCACTTTGGTATTCACTCTCTTCACTACATACTAAAGAAATTGCTTCTCCAGCAGCTCCTGCTCTTCCTGTTCTACCAATTCTATGCACATAATCTTCGGGTACATTTGGCAATTCGAAATTAACAACATGCGGCAATAAAGGAATGTCTAAACCACGCGCTGCAATATCTGTAGCAACTAAAATTTTAATAGAATTATCTTTAAAGTTTTTTAATGCTTTTGTTCTTGCACCTTGACTTTTATTTCCATGAATAGCGGCTGCAGAAATGCCTGCTTTCACCAACTTTTCAGTTAATTTATTGGCACCGTGTTTTGTCCTTGTAAAGATTAAAACCTGATTCCAGTTTCCGTCTTTTATTAACTTTATGGTAAACTCTGTTTTTTTGCTTTTATCAACCTTATAAACCTTGTGGGTTACTTTTTTTGCGGTTGAATTTTGCGGAGCCGTTTCTACAGAAACAGGGTTTCTTAAAATACCAGAGGCTAACTTTTTAATATCATTAGAAAAGGTTGCAGAGAACATTAAGTTTTGACGCTCAGCTGGCATATAGCTTATAATTTTGTTAATGTCTCTAACAAAACCCATGTCTAACATTCTGTCTGCTTCATCTAAAATTAAAACTTCAATTCTTTTAAATGAAAGCGCTTTTCTATCATGTAAATCTAGCAATCTTCCCGGTGTTGCTACTAAAATGTCTACACCACTTCTTAAGGTTGCAATCTGTGGTTTTGCGTTTACACCACCAAAAACTACTGCAGATTTAATATCTACATATTTACTGTATTCTCTTACATTGTCTTGTACTTGCGCAGCCAATTCTCTTGTTGGTGTTAGTACTAAAACACGTAAAGGCCTGTATTTCGGGTGCCTTGTTGCTACTAAATGCTGTAAAACAGGTAACGTAAAACCGGCTGTTTTTCCTGTTCCTGTTTGTGCCGAAGCTAAAATGTCTTTTCCTGCTAATATATGTGGAATTGCTTTTTCTTGAATTGGTGATGGTTTGGTATATCCTTTCTCTTCAACTGCTTTTACCAACGGCGGAGATAAACCTAAATCTTTAAATGTCATAAATAATATTTACGAAAGCAACTTTATGTAGTTGTTTCAGCCCACAAAGATACATTCTTTAAAGTTGGAGAAAAATATTTACGAGAATTCAATTTTATGTTAATTGTTTTGATTTTGAAATTACAAGTGGTAATTTCATTTTTTTAAATTAAACGGAAGCTCTTATGAAATCTATTTTCACACTTTTAATGCTTTATTTTTCATGCGTATTAATCGCACAAACACCAACAAACTCAGAAATTACACAAAACTCCCTTGAGAAGAAGCATCAAATGATGCAATCTTCATTAGTAAAAAATGTTGCATTTACCAATATTGGGCCAACGGTAATGAGTGGTCGTGTAGCAGATGTAGCTGTAAATCCAGAGAATACCACAGAATTTTATGTAGGGTATGCATCTGGAGGTTTGTGGCATACAAACAACAACGGAACAACTTTTACACCTGTTTTAGACAATTCTCCAACGCAAAATATTGGTGATATTGCAGTAGATTGGGCTTCTAGAACTATTTGGGTAGGTACGGGTGAGAAAAATTCATCACGCTCTAGTTATGCCGGAATTGGAATGTTAAAGTCTACAGATAATGGGGAAACTTGGATAAATGTTGGGTTGTTAGATTCACATCATGTAAGTAGAATTTTAATCAACCCGAACAATACAGATGAGGTTATTGTGGGGGTTATTGGGCACTTATACTCTTCAAACTTAGAAAGAGGAATATTTAAAACAATAAATGGCGGAGAAACATGGACAAAAACCCTATTTATAAATGAAAATACAGGAGTTATTGATGTTGCAGTTGCGCCAGAAAACTTTAATATTATGTATGCTGCTTCTTGGGAAAGAGAGCGTAAAGCATGGAATTTTGATGGTGATGGAAATAGTTCGAGTATATACAAAAGTACAGATGCGGGCAGCTCTTGGACTAAGATTGCAGATACAAGCGGATTCCCAACGGGAAACGGAGTGGGTAGAATAGGATTGGCTGTTTTTAATGAAAACACAGTATATGCATTGCATGACAGTCAGTTTAGAAGACCAAAAGACACCACTAAAAAGGCTTCAAATGAGCTGTCTAAAGAAGATTTTAAAACAATGTCTTCTGAATATTTTTTAAAGTTGGCAGACAAAAAACTAAATACCTATTTAAAAAACAACGGATTTCAAGAAAAATATCGTGCAGAGAATGTAAAACAAATGCTGCGTGTTGGTGCTGTAAAACCAATAGACTTGGCAAAGTATTTGGAAGATGCAAATTCGATGTTATTTGATACTCAGGTAATCGGTGCAGAGGTTTTTAAAACTACAAACGGTGGTTCTTCTTGGAAAAAAACACACGATAATTTTTTAGATGGAGTGTACAGTTCTTACGGATATTATTTTGGTGAAATTAGAGTGGATTTGCAAGACGAAAACGGAATTTATGTTTTAGGTGTTCCAATTATAAAGTCTAAAGATGGTGGAAAAACATTTACTTCAATTAGTAAAGAAAATGTGCATTCAGATCATCAAGCATTGTGGATAAACCCTACAAAATCGGGTCATATTTTAAACGGCAATGATGGGGGTTTAAACATGTCTTATGATGATGGTAAAAACTGGACGAAGTTAAACGACCCTGCAGTTGGCCAATTTTACTCGGTGTTTGCAGACAATCAGAAAAACTATAAAGTATATGGTGGTTTGCAAGACAACGGTGTTTGGGTTGCAGACAATAATTCAAAAATTAACAAGGGCTGGAAACAATCTGGTCAAAATCCGTACGAATCTATTATGGGCGGAGACGGCATGCAAGTGCAGGTAGATGATAGAAACCCTAATATTGTATACACTGGGTATCAGTTTGGAAATTATTATAGAATAGACAGGGCAGCAGGTACGCAAGAATACATTCAACCAAAACACGTATTAGGTGACAATCCGTACCGTTTTAATTGGCAAACACCTATTCATTTGTCAAAACACAATCAAGATATCTTATATTTAGGAGGCAATAAACTACACCGTTCTTTGAATAAAGGTGACGACTGGGAAACAATTTCTGGAGATTTAACTACTGGTGGGAAAAAAGGAAATGTTGCATACGGAACCTTGACTTCAATTTCTGAAAGTCCGTTTAAATTTGGTTTAATTTATACCGGATCAGATGACGGATACATCAATATAACTAAGAATAGCGGTGGCAGTTGGACGCGCATATCCAATAATTTACCTCAAAACTTATGGGTTTCTAGAGTGATTGCCTCAAAATTTAAAAAAGAGCGTGTATATGCGACTTTAAACGGGTATCGTTTTGATGATTTTACACCCTATATATATGTTTCTGATGATTACGGACAAACATGGGAAAATATTGGGAATTCACTTCCTGCAGCTGCAGTAAATGTAATTAGAGAAGATTCTGAAAATGAAAACATGTTATATATAGGCACAGATAATGGTTTGTATGTTTCTTTTAATAGAGGAATTTCTTGGGAAGCTTTTTCGAAGAATTTACCCAATGTTGCTGTGCATGATTTGGTAATTCAGCCAACAGCAAAGCATTTAATTGTAGGAACACACGGTAGAAGCTTATACAAAGCAAACGTTGCTTCACTTCAAAAAATGAACGCTACTGTGGTAGCAAAACCGATACATGTGTTTGCAATTGAAAATGTTAGAAAAAGTAAAAACTGGGGACGTTCTTGGAGTCAATGGAGATTGGTAAATACGCCAGAAGTTAAAATTCCTTTTTATTCAAATTCAAGTAAAAAAATAACGGTAGCCATCTATTTGGGAGCTATAAAAGTGAATGCAATTTCTGTTGCTGCAGATAGCGGGTTTAATGAAGCTGTTTTTGATGTTTCTTTTTCTGAAAAAGGAAAAAAAGCTTTTGAAAAATTAAATAAAAACAGTGCATTAACGGAAGCTAAAAACGGTGTTTTTTATTTACCAAAAGGAGTATATACTATAAAAATTGAAAACTCTAAAAACACATTTGAGATCCAATAAAATAATCCAATAAACCTCACTATTTTCTATAATTAGTGAGGTATTAAAAAATAAAAAACAAAATACGTTTTAGCCCTTATTTCTGATAATTGCTGCAATGCAATAATAAACACTAGTGGTTTTTAGCATTTGTTTTAGTTAAAGCGAAAAGGAAGCTATTTAAAATTGTTCTAAATTTTAGCGAAAACGTTGTAAATTCTTTGCAACCAAAATTCTTTAGGCGTATTTTTGCAGTCAAAATTTTAATTAATTATACAATGAGCGGATTTTTTAAATCTTCAATTGGAAGAAAAGTAGCAATGGCGCTTTCGGCGTTTTTCTTAATGTTCTTTCTACTTCAGCATTTATCGATAAATATTTTATCAGTTTTAAGTCCAGATACTTTTAATGAAGTATCTCATTTTATGGGTACAAACCCTTTAGTTCAGTTTGCATTGCAGCCTGTATTAATTTTTGCGGTTGTATTTCATTTTGTAATGGGCTTTGTTTTAGAGTTAAGAAACTCTAAAGCAAGAAAAGTATCTTATGCAAAAAATAATGGTGCTGCAAATTCATCTTGGATGAGCAGAAATATGATTTGGAGTGGAATTACAATTTTAGCTTTTATTGGTTTACATTTTGTTGATTTTTGGTTTCCAGAAATCAATACAAAATTCATACAAGGAGATTGGTCTGGTACAATGGAAGGTGTAGAAGGTTTCCGTTACCACGAAGAATTAGTGCATAAGTTTGCAAACCCGATTAGAGTTGCTGCGTATGTGTTTTGCTTTGTGCTTTTAGGATTGCATTTAGCACACGGTTTTACATCTGCTTTTCAGTCGATGGGTGGTACTGCAGGAAGAAAGAAAACATTACAAAATATTGGTAAAGCATATGCTATTATAATTCCAGCAGGTTTTATTTTTATTGCTATTTATCATCACTTAAACCATTAATCGTATATAATTATGGCTTTAGATTCAAAAATACCAAAAGGTCCAATTAAAGATAAATGGACAGATTATAAGAATCATATCAATCTTGTAAATCCTGCAAACAAGCGTCATATAGATGTAATTGTTGTTGGTACAGGTTTGGCAGGTGGTTCTGCTTCTGCAACATTAGCAGAATTAGGTTACAATGTAAAAGCATTTGCATACCAAGATTCTCCAAGAAGAGCGCATTCAATTGCGGCACAAGGAGGAATTAATGCCGCAAAAAATTACCAAGGAGATGGAGATTCTACGTACAGATTGTTTTATGACACTGTAAAAGGAGGAGATTACCGTTCTCGTGAGGCAAACGTATATAGGTTGGCAGAGGTTTCTGCAAATATCATAGATCAATGTGTGGCACAAGGAGTTCCTTTTGCTCGTGATTATGGTGGTTTGTTAGACAACCGTTCTTTTGGGGGTGTTTTAGTTTCTAGAACTTTCTACGCAAAAGGGCAAACAGGACAACAATTATTATTAGGAGCTTATTCTGCAATGAACAGACAAATTGCTCGTGGAAAGATTGAAATGTTCAATCGTCATGAAATGTTAGATGTTGTTGTTGTAGATGGAAAAGCAAGAGGAATTATAGCAAGAAATTTAGTTACAGGAGAAATTGAAAGACATTCTGCACATGCAGTTGTTATTGCTTCTGGTGGGTATGGAAATGTATATTTCTTATCTACCAATGCAATGGGTTCTAATGTAACTGCAGGTTGGAAAGTGCATAAAAAAGGAGCGTATTTCGCAAATCCTTGTTACACACAAATTCACCCAACATGCATTCCTAGATCTGGAGATTATCAATCGAAATTAACATTGATGTCAGAATCATTGAGAAATGACGGTAGAATCTGGGTTCCAAAGAATTTAGACGATGTAAAGGCAATTAGAGAAGGAAGTAAAAAACCTACAGAATTAACAGAAGATCAAAGAGATTATTATTTAGAAAGACGTTATCCAGCATTTGGTAATTTAGTGCCGCGTGATGTTGCATCTAGAGCAGCAAAAGAGCGTTGTGATGCAGGTTATGGAGTAAATGCAACTGGTGAAGCAGTATACTTAGATTTTGCGGCATCTTTTGAACGTTACGGAAAAGAGCAAGCAAAGATTCAGAATATTTCAAATCCTTCTGAAGCAAAAATAAAAGAATTAGGGCAAGAAATTGTAAAGGCTAAATATGGGAATTTATTTCAGATGTACGAGAAAATCGTAGATGAGAATCCGTATGAAACACCAATGATGATTTATCCTGCAGTGCACTATACAATGGGTGGTGTTTGGGTAGATTATAATTTAATGACAACAATACCTGGTTGTTACGCAATTGGAGAAGCAAATTTCTCTGATCACGGAGCAAATAGATTAGGGGCCTCTGCATTAATGCAAGGGTTAGCAGATGGGTATTTTGTATTGCCATATACTATTGGAGATTACTTAGCAGATGACATTAGAACTGGTAAAATCTCAACTGAAAGCTCAGAATTTGAAGCGGCAGAAAAAGAAGTAACAGAAAGAATAGAATTCTTTATTAACAATAAAGGAACACATTCTGTAGATTATTACCACAAGAAATTAGGTAAAATTATGTGGGACAAATGTGGAATGTCTAGAAACGCTGAAGGTTTAGAAACAGCGATTGAAGAAATTTCTGCACTTAGAAAAGATTTCTGGCAAAACGTAAATGTACCCGGAACTTCTACAGAGTATAACGAGCAATTAGCAAAAGCAGGTAGAGTAGCAGATTTTCTTGAATTAGGAGAATTGTTTGCAAAAGACGCTTTGGTAAGAGAAGAATCTGCTGGAGGACACTTTAGAGAAGAGCACCAAACAGAAGACGGTGAGGCAAAAAGAATTAAAGAATTTCAGTTTGTTTCTGCTTGGGAATATAAAGGCGAGCCAAAAGATGCTGTTTTACACAAAGAAGAATTGGCTTACGAGAATATAGAAGTTAAAGAAAGAAGTTATAAATAATAGAGACATTATGAATTTAACACTTAAAATTTGGCGTCAAGTAGATGCAAAGGACAAGGGAAAAATGGTGGATTACAAAGTGACTGAAATTTCAGAAAGTATGTCTTTCTTAGAAATGATGGATGTTTTGAACGAGCAGTTAGTAAATGCTGGTGAACAACCCGTAGCTTTTGATCATGACTGTAGAGAAGGAATTTGCGGAATGTGTTCTATGTATATTAATGGCGAAGCACACGGTCCAGATAGAGGCGTAACAACCTGTCAATTGCACATGAGAATGTTTAAGGATGGTGATACAATTACTATTGAACCTTGGAGAGCAGGTGCTTTTCCGGTAATTAAAGATTTAGTGGTAGATAGATCTGCCTTTGATAGAATACAACACGCGGGTGGGTACATTTCTGTAAACACTTCAGGAAACACGCAAGATGCAAACGCAATCCCTATTTCTAAACAAGCAGCAGATACAGCAATGGATGCAGCAACTTGTATTGGTTGTGGTGCGTGTGTAGCAACCTGTAAAAACAGCTCTGCAATGCTATTTGTTGGAGCAAAAGTATCTCAGTACGCTTTGCTTCCACAGGGGCAAGTAGAGGCTGCAGACAGAGTTAGGAACATGGTAGCACAAATGGATTTAGAGGGTTTTGGAAATTGTACAAACACCGGAGCGTGTGAAGTAGAATGCCCGAAAGGAATTTCTTTAGATACTATTGCAAGAATGAATAGAGAGTTAATGAAAGCTTCTATATAGGTTTGTATTTTTAGAAAAAAAGTAAAGATGCTTATAAATAATAAAACCCAAAACGATATTCGTTTTGGGTTTTATTATTTATAGATTATTTCCTTCCAAAATCTGCAGGAATTTCTCCCCAAGCTTTCGTCTCCCATTTTAAAATGGGGTTTTTAAAGGTATTTTCTTTTAACCAATTTTCGGCTCTTTTTATGAGCTCTAAAAGGTCTTTATTAGAAGCATCAAAAGTAATATTAGTTTTACACCTTTTTTGTTTTACCCAACTCATGGCAATCCTAGAATCAGAATAAATAGGAATATCTTCTTTGTTTTTGCTTTTTAAAAGTGCAATTCCATGCACCAATGCTAAAAATTCACCAATGTTATTAGTGCCTCTTTTATAAGGGCCTTTTATAAAAATCTCTTTTTTATTGTGGGTTAAAACCCCCCTGTATTCCATTTTACCGGGGTTTCCAGAACAGGCTGCATCTACAGATATACTCTCTAAGTTAGGGCTTCCATAGCTTGCTTTTTCGGCAGAGGAAAGTGTTGGTTTTTTAGTTTTTTGTCCTTTGTAGTCCTCATAGTTTTTCGAGAATGCAATTTCAGCAGCGTCTAAATCTGCAAAAGATTTGTATTGCGCACTTTCAAAGCCATCAATTTGTTTTTTACAGACATTCCAAGAGGTATAAATCCCTTTTTTACGTCCGTTCCAAACTACATAAAACTTTTTTTTACTCATGTATGGCTAAAATTACTTCTTCTATGACCTTCGGAAAGTGATGCTGTTCTAAAAGATGAATCTTTTCTGCAATTGTTTCTGGAGTATCTTGGGAATTTAATTCGGTTTTTGCTTGAAAAATTACGGCACCTTCGTCGTAATTTTCATTTACATAGTGTATTGTAATTCCGGTTTCATCTTCATTATTTTCTTTTACTGCCTTGTGAACATGTATTCCATACATTCCTTTTCCACCGTATTTTGGCAATAATGCAGGGTGAATATTAATAATTTTATTTGGAAAAGCAGTCACTATTTTTTGTGGAATTCTCCATAAAAATCCAGCAAGAATTATAAAATCTGCTTCATTTTTTAAAATATTTAATACCGTATCTGAACCAGAAAAATCATTTTTATTAAAATGTAAACATTTGGTTTCTAGTTTTTTACACCTTTCAAAAACTTTTGCATGTGCATTATTACACAACACATTAGTAACCTTTGCAGTTTTACTGTGCTTAAAGAATTTAATAATGTTCTCTGCGTTCGATCCTGAACCAGATGCAAAAACAACAATACGCTTCATACCTATTTATCTAAGGTACAAAAAAAGGGATAATTATTAACAAACTGATTATTTTAAGTAAAGATTAAATTATTTTATTTACTTTTAGTAATCATTTTAGGCACAAATATTAGTTATAATTAATAAGAATTGTATTTTTGCCAAGATTTAAAATTTAAAATTAAAAAATTATGTCAGACATTTCATCAAGAGTAAAAGCTATTATCGTAGACAAATTAGGCGTAGACGATAATGAAGTAACAACAGAAGCTAGCTTCACAAACGATTTAGGAGCAGATTCTTTAGATACTGTTGAGTTAATTATGGAATTCGAAAAAGAATTTGATATTCAAATTCCAGATGATCAAGCAGAAAATATTGGAACTGTAGGTCAAGCGGTTAGTTATATAGAAGCAGCAAAAAAGTAATACTTATATGCAATTAAAACGAGTTGTAGTAACTGGACTTGGAGCATTAACGCCCATAGGAAATAATATTGAAGAATATTGGAACGCTTTAGTTAACGGAGTTAGCGGAGCTGCACCTATTACGCACTTTGATGCTTCCAAGTCCAAAACTCGTTTTGCTTGTGAAGTAAAAAACTTTAATCCTACAGATTTCATCGATAGAAAATCTGCTCGTAAAATGGATAAATTTACCCAGTATGCTATGGTTGCTTCAGATGAAGCAATAGTAGATTCTGGATTAGATTTAGAAACGATTAACAAGTTGCGAGTTGGTGTTATTTGGGGAGCAGGAATTGGTGGTTTAGAAACGCTTCAAAATGAAGTTTTAAACTACGCTGCAGGAGATGGGACTCCAAAATTTAATCCTTTCTTTATTCCAAAAATGATTGCAGATATTGCCCCAGGACATATTTCTATAAAATACGGATTTATGGGACCTAACTACACAACTGTTTCTGCGTGTGCTTCTTCTGCAAATGCGATGATAGATGCATTAAACTATATTCGTTTAGGATATTGTGATGTAATTGTAACAGGAGGTAGTGAAGCTGCAATTACAATTGCAGGAGTTGGAGGATTTAGTTCTATGCAAGCCTTGTCAACAAGAAACGAAACGCCAGAAACTGCCTCAAGACCATTTGATGCTAGTAGAGAAGGTTTTGTTTTAGGTGAAGGTGCAGGAGCACTTGTTTTAGAAGAATACGAATACGCCAAAGCAAGAGGCGCAAAAATTTATGCAGAGGTAATTGGTGGCGGAATGTCATCTGATGCTTACCATATTACAGCACCACACCCAGAAGGTATTGGGGTAATTGCTGTAATGAAAAACTGTTTAGAAAATTCTGGTATCAAACCAGAAGATGTAGATCATATTAATACACACGGTACTTCTACGCCGCTTGGAGACGTTGCAGAACTGAAAGCAATTTCAGCTGTTTTTGGAGCGCATGCTAAGAATATTAATATCAACTCTACGAAGTCTATGACTGGCCACTTATTAGGTGCTGCTGGTGCTATAGAGTCTATTGCTGCAATTTTAGCAATGAAACACAGTACTGTACCACCTACAATTAATCATCAAAATTTTGATGAGAACATTAATCCAGATTTAAACTTAACCTTAAACAAACCTCAAAAGAGAGAAATTAAGGTTGCTATGAGTAATACTTTTGGTTTTGGAGGTCATAATGCATGTGTAGCTTTTAAGAAAATAGATGAATAACATATGAATTTTATTCGTAAAATAGTTCAATCACATTCTAAAGAAGATGTAGCATTGCACAACGAATTAAAAAAACTACTAAATTTTTCTCCAAGAAAAATAAATAAATACAAGAAAGCTTTTACCCATAGATCTGTTCAAATGACAGATAAAAAAGGGAATCCTATTAATTACGAACGTTTAGAGTTTCTAGGAGATTCTATTCTAGGTTCTGTAATTGCGGCTTATTTGTACAAAAAAGTTCCTTCAGGTTCCGAAGGATATCTTACTCAAATGCGCTCTAAAATTGTAAGCAGAGAGCATTTAAATGAATTAGGAAAAGACTTAAACTTAATTCGGTTTGTAAAAAGTAATATTGATCAAACAAACGTTGGTGATAATATTCATGGTAATATTTTTGAAGCCTTAATTGGTGCTATTTTTACGGATAAAGGATATAATTCTTGTCAGAAATTTATACATCAAAATGTAATTGTACCGTATGTAGATATTGCGAAGCTAGAAGGGAAGATTACAAGCTATAAAGGTTTAATTATAGAATGGTGTCAGAAGCAAAAGAAGAAATATAGTTTTGATACGTATGAAGATTCTGGTAACGACCCTGTAAAACACTTTAGTGTTAAAATAAGCATTGATGGTGAGCAAATTGCCAAAGGAAGAGCTACTTCTAAGAAAAAAGCAGAAGAACAGGCTTCAAAAAGAGTATATTTTGCTTTTCAAAATGAGATTTCTTTAGATTAAAGCGATAACGTTTTCGTGAATATAACTTAGCATACTCGCTAACAAACCATAAACTATTAGTAATTTAGCAAGATTGATCATTTAGAATAAATTTAGAATGTATGCAAATTCATGCTTTAGGTTTAGGAGATTTTTGTGAAGAAGAATATTCTTTAATAGGCATTCACACAGCTTTAGAAGACTATAAATTAGCCTATTTACTAAACAAAAATTTAAACACGCATTTTTCTAAATCTCAAAAAAATTTAGAGTTTGAAAGCAATAAAAAAAGAGCATCATTCTCTATCTATAATTTCTCAAGTAAAAAGTACGACTTTGATTGGTTTTTAATAGCCAATAGTTTTAAAAGAGAAAATCAAACAGAATCAAACGAATTGCTGTTAACAACTGAAACAAAAACATATCTAATACCAGAAAAGAAAAAAGTAGATTTTTTTATTAAAATTTCTGGCGAAATAAGTTTTGAGTTTTTAGCAAATGCAGTAAATAAAATTAAAAATATTGAGCAGATTATAACCTCCTATTCAATAGATAAAAACACCCTAAAGTCTAAAGACTTTTTAATATTTTAATATGACAGATTATAAAAAAACAAAAATAGTTGCTACCCTTGGGCCAGCAACAGATTCTAAAGAAATTTTAACAAATTTAGCCATAGAGGGCGTAAACGTTTTTAGAATTAACTTTTCGCATGCAGATTATGATAACGTAAGAAAGACGGTAAAAACCATTAGAGAAATTAATGAAGAAAATGGTTTTAATGTTGCCATTTTAGCAGATTTACAAGGTCCTAAATTACGTGTTGGCGTTATGGAAGATGGTGTAATTTTAGAAGATGGTGCTTCATTTACGTTTACAACAGAAAAGTGTATCGGTACTAAAGAAAAAGCATTTATGACCTACCAACGTTTTCCAAAAGACGTAAAAGTTGGTGAGCAAATTATGGTGGATGATGGGAAATTACTATTTGAGGTAGTTTCTACAGATAAAGACAAAGAAGTAGTAGTAAATGTAATTGTTGGTGGACCTTTAAATTCTAAAAAAGGAGTAAACTTACCAAATACAGCCATTTCTTTGCCAGCTTTAACTGAAAAAGATAAGGAAGATGCAATATTTGCATTGGGTTTAAATGTAGATTGGATGGCATTATCTTTTGTAAGAACGCCAGAAGATTTAAGAATGTTACGCGATTTAATAGATGAGCATTCTGATTATAGAGTGCCTGTAATTGCAAAAATTGAAAAGCCAGAAGCAGTAGCAAATATAGATTCTTTAATTCCTTATTGTGATGGTTTAATGGTTGCTCGTGGAGATTTAGGAGTAGAAATTCCAATGCAAGATGTACCGTTAATTCAGAAGAAATTAGTAAGACGTGCAAAAAGAGCAAGAATTCCTGTAATTATTGCAACGCAAATGATGGAAACAATGATTGACAACGCTGTTCCTACAAGAGCAGAGGTAAATGATGTTGCAAACTCTATTATGGATGGTGCAGATGCAGTAATGCTTTCTGGAGAAACTTCTGTTGGAAAACATCCAATAAGAGTAATTCAAAAAATGACAGAAATCATTAATGCAGTAGAAAATTCTAAAATGATTAAAGTACCGCAGGAAGCACCGCATATTAGAACAGATAGGTTTATAACAAAATCTATTTGTCATCATGCTGCTTCAATGGCAAATGATATAGAAGCAACTGCTATTTCTACTTTAACGAATAGTGGGTACACTGCTTTTCAAATATCTGCTTGGAGACCACAATCTAAAATATTAGCATTTTCTTCAGAAAAAAGAATTTTAGGGAAACTTAATCTACTTTGGGGTGTAAAAGCTTTTTACTACGACAAAAATTTAAGTACAGATGATACTGTTGTAGATATTAATAAAATTTCTAAAGAGAAAGGATTTGTAAAAACAGGTGACTTGATGATTAATCTTACCTCGATGCCAGTGGAAGCAAAAGGTATGGTAAATACACTAAGAGTTTCTGAAATAGACTAAAACACTATTTAACATTCATAAAAAAAGCATCTTGATTTTTCAAGATGCTTTTTTTATGAAGTATCTTTTAAAAATCTAATTGTTTGCTTATAATAATGGCATCATTTGTTACAAAAGGCATCGGCATCATATCTTCTGTTCTTGGTTTTAGGTTAAAGTTTTTATTGGTTAGTAAATCATAAGAAATCTCATTTAAGGTAAGGTCTAAAATTTGACCTACGTTCACAGAGAAAGAAAGTGTTACTTCTTTGTCATTATTACCTAAATGATACACTAAAAAAGTACCGCTTTTTAAACTGTGTTTCTTGCCTTGGTTTACGAGTACATCGTTTACTTTAAACTGGTATAAAGTTAACTTACTTTTAGTTAAAAATTCTAGTTTATTTATTTTTCTTTTTGGAGTAATTGTCAATTCTAGAAAACGTTTTTTACCAATTAGAGTGTCTAGTTCTGTTCTAATTTCTGAAGATGAAATTGCTTTATAAGTCGTTTTTTTAGCATACTTAAAACGTGTGTTGTACTTGCTTTTTGTTTCTGCATTTTCAATTCCACCTTCTGTAAACTCTCCTTTAAAGACTTGTTTTGTATAGGGATCCAAAGTAGAATTATAAGTACCAAAATAAGCAGTTTTGGCATCATAATTCTCAATATAAACAAGGCTGTTCGGTTTTTTATTATCAACAGAAAAGCCGCTATTATAGGTTGCAATACCAAAAAAGAGAAGGGCTAAAAAGCCGGTCCATTTTTGCGTCCAAAAAGACTTTTTTTGATGAAAGGAGAGGATCATCAATCCAAAAACCAATACTATAAAAACACCACTTACAAAGAGTATCTTTAACCCCAAGCCAACAGGAAACATTTTTATCATTGGAGCAAATATATAGATTGTTGGTATTGATAATAGTGTAAATAAAACGCGTTTAACGCTGTCTTTTAAGTTCAAGAAAATAGCAATAGCTAAAATTAGTAGCGCACTAATAACCGGGATTATAAAAAAACCAGCACCTTTTAAAGAACTGCTAATTATAAAATTAAGTAGCAACCAGAAGCAAAGAGGAGCAACTAATAAATTGGTTGGTTTTTCTTCTTTTGAAGTGCGTTTATAAATCGTAAAAAGGAACCATAAATTTAAGAATACAAAAGCAATTATATATTGATAACCGTTATAGGTAAAACCATGTAACATGTCATTGTAATGCGGATGAATAATTAAAAGTATTTCCCACAATCCATAAGAAATTCCACCACATAAAACTAAGGAGACTACAAAAGGAATAAAACCCTTAAGCGCACCTTTAATGTCTATTTTATTTAAAGAAAAACCAAAAAATAATAAGATTAGAAAAAGAGCAGTGCAAAGAATAATCATTGGAGGTACCCAAGAGAAAGGGTATGTTGCTAATTTAATGATTGGGAAGTTTACGAACACAAAGTCTTCTTCTGAAGTTAGGTTTGTTAAATCTGAATTTGAAAAATAATTTAGAGAGCTAGTAAAATAATCTGCTTGGTGTAAAAGCGATTCTTTGTCTAAACGCTCATAAGAATCTTGCGCAGTATGGTAATCAAAATGATCTCCAATAAATGCGAAATTAAATCCGTTAATATTTGCATCTTCCCTAAAGATCGTCAAATCTGTGTCATTAGGCAATTTTTTGTAAATAGAGTACATTAAAGAATTTGCAGCAGGAAAATTGGGTTTGGCGGCTAAAAACTCAGAGAGTAATTTACTATTTTTCCCATTAGTTTCCATGAGCATATAACTAGGACCGCCACTTCCCCTCGCTTCAAAATTTAAAACTAAGCCAATATCTTTTGTCCATGGATGCTTGTCTACAAATGCCTGAGCACCCAATAAGCCTAGTTCTTCAGCATCAGAAATTAGGATAATTAGATCGTTTTTTGGTGTTTCATTTTTGGCTAAGAAAGCTCTTAACCCTTCTAAAATTGTAACAACTCCAGAGCCAGCGTCACTTGCACCTAAAGAAGAATGAGGATTAGAATCGTAATGTGTTAATAGCAGTAATGCTTTTTCTGAACCAGTTCCTTTTAATTTTGCGATGATATTTTCTGCTGTAGTGGCTGCAAACCATTTTTTATTGATGGCCGTTTGTGTTTGAATTTCAGTTTCAAAACCCATTTTTTGCAATTCTGAAACAATATAGTTTTGAACGTTCTTGTGCTCGTTAGAGCCAACATAATGGGGCTCTTTCGTTATTTTCTTTAAATGGTTAAGAGCATTTTCTAGAGAAAACTCGGTTTCTGAATTACTTTTAGAAGTATTTATTGATGGTTTTAAATTAGCAAAACTCCAATAAATAACCCCCAATATTATGAGTACCGAAACAATGGTAGAGAATTTTTTCATTTAAAAATTTATTTGTATAAATGTAGGAAATAAAAAAAACTTTTACTTTAAAATAAAATTCCCTAAATTTAGTAAAAACTAAACAACACTATTATGGGAATTAAAAGCTTTCAAGGCAAAAGAGAAACCAATCAGGGAAAGATTGGCGCGCAGATTTTAGTTTCAGATTACATGACTACCAATCTAATTACTTTTAAAGCGGAAGATTCTTTAGAGCATGTTATAGGGCAGTTAATTGCTCATAAAATTTCTGGGGGACCTGTTGTAAACGATAAAAATGAATTAATTGGTATTATTTCTGAAGGAGATTGTATTAAACATATTTCCGATAGTATGTATTATAACATGCCCATGGATAGCACGAATACAGTTGAAAAGAATATGGTTTCAGAAGTGGAAACTATTGATAAAAACATGAATATTTTTGATGCAGCAACTAAATTTATCAGCTCTAAAAGAAGGCGGTTTCCAATTGTAGAAAACGGAAAACTCATCGGGCAAATTAGTCAAAAAGATATTTTAAAAGCGGCGCTAAAAATGAAAGGGAATAGCTGGAAGTAAGTACTTTCTTTCTAATACCGATGCACTTTTTTTTAAGCTTCTTACCGCTCTTTCCGAATCAGTAAAAAAGTATCGTTTTCTAAAGCTAAATATCCTTCATTGTATACATACAAATAAGTATTTCCTGTTTTGGTTTTATAGACCGAAGTAAAGAACTGAAAATCGAAACCATTGTCATATAATTTAGTCCTTGTTACTTTTGTTTTGCCAGAAACATTTAATTCAGATAAAATTTTATAATTTTTTCTAAGCCGATTGTTAATGTTTCTAATAAGGTTTTTACTGTCTTTATTTACGCTGTTATTGTGTGCATTTCTACAATAATCTGAACAGAATTTTTTATCTACTCTGCCTTTTAAAGGGGCTTTGCATTCTAAACACGCTCTATTTTCCATGTAGTAAATATACAATAATTTATCTGTTTACAAACGACTACAAACAATTACAACCGAAAGTAATTGTTTTATAACCGAATAAAATTAGAAAGGTGTCGCAATTTTGCAGTGTCAAACGAATTGACAAAAATTAATTATAAACGCACACTTAAAATAAAAGTGTTTAAAAAACTTATCTTATGAATACGTTAAGAAACAAAGTACAGTTAATTGGTAGATTGGGTCAAGAGCCAGAAATAGTAACCTTTAAAGATGGTAACAAAATGGCAAAATTTTCTATGGCAACAGATGACAGTTACAAAGACAAAGAAGGAAACAAAATAGAACGTGCTTATTGGCATAACATTGTCATAAAAGGGGGTCTTGTAAATGTAGTAGAAAACTATGTAAATAAAGGACAGGAAATAGCAATAGAAGGTAAATTAACCAATAGGTCTTATGATACTAAAGAAGGTGAAAAAAGATATGTTACAGAGATTTTAGCAAATGAATTGTTACTTATGGGTAGTAAGCAGTAAAGTTATTTTTATTTAGAAATTATATAATCCGTTTCGCGAAACGGATTATATTTTATCTTGGCATAAAATTTGAAACGATATAAAGAAATACAATAATATGAAAATTATAAAAACTGTATCCATTTTAGTCATATTGCTTAGTTTTTCACAATGTGGAGGTAGTACTTTAATGAAAAACCCAATACTTAAAGTAGAAAAAGCATTTTATAATAAGTGGGTTGGCGGGCAACCAGGAGTTAGCGGAACAAAGGTAGAGATTCACCTAGAAGATGCGCAAGAAGTTATTTTTGTTGCTTTATATTTTCAAGGGAAAAGAACCCAGGTAGAAGTTTCTAAAATTGATAAGTTTACCCAAATTATTGCTCATTTCTCGACTTCAAAAAGAAAGCATAGAAATCTAATTTTAGACGCAGATATCATAAAAGAAACAGGAAATACACTACCTATCTTAGAAGAATTTCCTTTTCAATTAAAAGAAAATGAGGCTATTCTTAGCTATAAAAAAGAGAATAAAACACTGTATTTTAAGATTGAAAATATAAAGAAAGTACAATCGATTCCTTTTCCTTCTATGAATAAGAAATAAGTAACTACTTTATTTTTAGTATAACAACCACTAAATATTTAGTGGTTTTGTTTTTGGCACGTATTTTGAATATTCATAAATACAACCCTAAAACTAAAGTTTATGAAATTTTTAAAATTACTTTTTTTTATTATCATAGGAGTGCTTTTAAGTTCTTGTTCTACAGTTTTTGAAGATGACTTTAGAGAACAAGAAATTTCTTTAGAACAGGTTGTTTCTAATTATGATTTGTGGTACGTAGATTACCACAGAACAATTGGTAACGGAGATATCCCTTTCCTATCAAGAGCATTTACATTATCCTTTTTAAACGGAATTTTATATGCAAATAATAATATTACAGATATTGGCTTTACGGGAAATGGCTTTGGAATAGATGTTGGAACCTATAATACTTTTTCAGGAGTTTTAGAGGCAATACATGATATAGATGGCAGCAACGATTTTGAAGTTACAGTTACTTCTTCAAACGAAATTAGATTGTATAATTATAGACAAAATGTAACCTATTTTTTAATAGGTTATCAAACAAACACGTTCGATTATGACCAATTGTTTTACGAAAACATAGAATATTTTTTGCAAGAATATGATGCTTGGGGAAAAACACTTACCGAAGGCGGTGTAGTAAATCCTTTTGATGAAGAGAACTATTTGCAATTTACCCCAGAAAATATAACAACATTTTACAGCTCACAAGACAACTTTGGCACGCAAGTTGTAGATATCAAATGGAGTTATGTTGGTGGATATGAAATATATGATGTTTTGGGTTTTCAAAATCGAAAGATATTAACTCTTAATTATGATGGTGGAGATGTTGAAGAGTTTGAATTGAGCATTGTAAATGATGGAAAGATTCGTTTATATAATGTAGATTCAGAAACTACATATGATTTCGAAGGAAGAGGGTATATACAGTATTTGAAAGGAGATACTCCTAAAAAAAGTGGGAAAGGTACGGTAAGAAATTCTGATAGAAAACGTACCAAAGTAAAGAGACAAACAAAAAAGAGAAGAGGAAGTTTAAAGTAAAGTTTGGTTAGTTGATTTTTAGTTGGTTTTTCCTTAAGAACCAATTGAAAGATAAACCGTCCTGAGGAGGACGGTTTTTTCTTTGTTAATAATTGCTGAAAAAGTATCTTTTTTAAAGTTAAAAACAATACCTAGTTTTCATAGTTTTAGGGAATTGTATGATTTTTGTGAACTCAGAAATTGTACAAGTATAAAGATAAAATCAAAAAAATGAAACCAACAGCATTTATAACCGGCGCAACTTCTGGAATTGGAAAAGCTACAGCAGAAATTTTTGCAAAAAATAATATTCGTTTAATTCTTTGCGGAAGAAGAGCTAACCGTTTAGAGAGTCTTCAACAAGAATTAAGCAAAATCACAGACGTTACCACCTTACAATTTGATGTTTCGAAAAGAAACGAAGTTGAGAACGCTATTGAATCGCTTCCAGAAAACTTTAAAATAATAGATATTTTAATTAATAATGCAGGAAATGCGCATGGTTTGTCTAGCATACAAGATGGAGATATTGATGATTGGGACGCAATGTTAGATATCAATGTAAAAGGATTACTATATGTTTCGAAAGCAATATTTCCGCAGATGGTAGCAAGAAACAATGGTTTTATTGTAAATATTGGCTCTATTGCTGGGAAAGAAGTGTATCCTAACGGAAATGTATATTGCGCATCTAAACATGCTGTAAACGCGCTAAACAAAGCGATGAGAATCGATTTGAATAAGCACAACATTCGTGTTGCTGCAATTCATCCTGGCGCCGTAGAAACAGAATTTTCAGAAGTTCGTTTTAAAGGAGATTCAGAAAAAGCAAAATCGATGTATACAGGATACAAGCCACTGCAAGCAGAAGACATTGCAGATATTATTCACTTCGTGGTTACAAGACCGTACCATGTAAATATTGAAGATTTAGTGGTGTATTCAACGGCGCAGGCAAGTCCAACTATTCTAAATAAAAAATAAAATAAAAATGGACTCAAAAATAATTATTGGTTGCATGTCTTGGGGTGTTTGGGGCAAACAGTTTTCTACCAAAGAGCAAATAGACATGATTAGGTTTTGTACAGAAAACGGAAATACGATATTTGATCATGCAGATATTTACGGTAATTACACTACAGAAGCTGGTTTTGGAAAAGCATTTATAGATAGTGGAATTAATAGAGAAGACATTCAATTAATTTCTAAATGCGGAATTCAACTAATTAATGAAAGACGAGGTAGCAGAATTAAACACTACAAGTATGCCAAAGAATATATTATTTCAAGTGCAGAAGCATCTTTAAAAAATTTAAAAACAGATTATTTAGATACCTTTTTACTGCACAGGCCAAGTCCGTTAATGCAGCCAGATGAAATTTCAGAAGCCATTACAATACTTCAAGATTCAGGTAAAATTATAAATTTCGGACTCTCGAATTTTACGCCTTCTCAGGTAGATTTAATTGCGAATAGTGTTCCCGTTACTGCAAATCAAATTGAATTTTCACTCACTAAAAATGATGCAATGTTTAACGGAACTTTAGATAAAATGTTGCAAGAAGGAATTCAAACTATGAGTTGGAGTCCTTTAGGAGCGGTATTTAAAGATGAAACTGCCCAAACAAAAAGAATAAAAGCGGTTTTAAAAAAGTTAACTAAAAAATATGAAATTTCAGAAGATGTAATTCTATTAGCTTTCATTCTAAGGCATCCCGCAAAAGTAGCTCCGGTTGTTGGAACCACAAATAAAGAAAGAATTTTAAACGCAAACAGCGCTTTAAATATTCATTTAGAACTACAAGATTGGTTTGAGATGCTGGCCGCAAGCCAAGGATATGAGGTAGCCTAAAGTACAGGTGACCCTTTTTTGACAACCACAACACTTTCCTTTTTAATCAGATACGAAAGCCAAAATACTTCTGTAAATAATAATAAAATTTATTTGTAACTTCCCTTCATAACTTTAAATCACCTACTTATGCCAAATTACACTTTAAACATTAATGGAAAACAAGTTGTTGTTTCTGCCGATGAAGACACGCCTTTACTATGGGTATTGCGAGATGAACTCGATTTAGTAGGTACAAAATTTGGCTGTGGCATTGCACAATGTGGCTCTTGTACGGTGCATGTAAATGGTATTGCAACAAGAAGTTGTCAAATGCAAGTTTCTATTTTAGAGGATGTAAAAATTACAACAATAGAAGGCTTATCTAAAGACGGTAAACACCCTGTGCAGGAAGCTTGGAAAGAGATAGATGTGCCGCAGTGCGGGTATTGCCAAACAGGACAAATCATGACCGCTTCTGCATTTTTAGCAGAAAATAAGCGTCCGTCAGGAGAAGAGATACGAGAGGCTATGAAAGGGAATATTTGTAGATGTGCCTCTTATAACAGAATAGAAAAGGCGGTATTGGTTGCATCAGGAAAAATGTCATAAGCATTAAAATTTAGAGAAATGAAACTATATAAAAAAGATAATTTTAGTCGAAGAAATTTTTTAAAAACTTCTGTTTTAGCAGGTGGCGGAATGTTAATTGGGTTTAACTTATTGACTGCATGCAAATTGAACGCAAAAATGCCGGTAGATATTGCGAATTTAAATTTTAATGATTTTAATGCATTTATTAAAATTTCTCAAGAAGGATATGTAACTATTTTTTCTCCAAATCCAGAAATTGGACAAGGCGTAAAAACGTCTATGCCAATGCTTATAGCAGAGGAATTAGATGTAGAATGGGAAAATGTATCGGTTGCTCAAGGGGTTTTAGATACAAATAATTATACAAGGCAAGTCGCAGGTGGCAGTCAATCGATACGTTTTGGCTGGGATGCGCTTCGGCAAACAGGTGCAACTGCAAAACAAATGTTGGTAAATGCTGCAGCCGTAAAATGGAACGTAGACGCAGCAACCTTAAAAGCTTCTAAAGGAATTATTACAAATCAAAATGGAGAAACATTAGGTTACGGAGACGTTGTTACAGCAGCAGCTTTATTAGAAGTACCTGAAAACATAAAGTTAAAAGAAGTAAAAGATTTTACCATTATTGGTCAGGAAATAGTAAATGTAGATATTGATAAAATTATTACAGGGAAGCCATTATTTGGTCTAGACTATAAAGCGGAAGGAATGGTGATTGCTACTGTTTTAAGACCTCCTTCTTTTGGGCAGAAATTAATAAGTTTTGATGCTTCTGAAGCGAAGAAAGTGAAGGGAGTAATCGATGTAATTACGATAGGTGGCAAAGTAAGAAAATACATGGAATCTGGTAAAAATAACTGGACTGTTAAATTATCTAAATCAGACAAAGTAGTTGTCATTGCAAAAAATACATGGGCGGCAATAAAAGGTAAAAAAGCACTTGCTGCCGTTTGGGAAAATGAAGGGAAATTAGAGTCTACTGAAGATCATGAGAAGGCTTTAATGGATATTTTAGAGGGTAAGAATTTAAATACAAACAGAGAAGACGGTGCTGTAGAAAATGCGTTTTTAACGGCAGATAAGGTGATAGAAAAAACGTATCACTCTCCTTTTCTACCGCATAATTGTATGGAGCCAATGAATTTTTATGCAAATGTAACTGCAGATAAAATTCACTTAGTAGGTCCTGTACAAACGCCAGAATATGCAGCAAAAGTTGTTGCAGACCTGTTGGAGTTCGATTTGGATAAAATCCATTTAGAAATGACCAGGATGGGTGGTGGTTTTGGGAGAAGATTGTATGGCGATTTTGTCTATGAATCGGCAGAAATATCTAATTTCATTAAAAAGCCAGTAAAACTTGTTTCTACGAGAGAAGATGACATGACTGCTGGTATTTACAAACCTGCCGTAAAATACAGCATAAAGGCCGCTTTAAAAGATGGCAAGGTAACAGGGTATCATTTAATAGAAGCGGCCATTGGCAGCAATATGTTTGGCGCTATTCCGAACTTTTTTCCTGCAGGATGTATTCCTAATTATAAGGTGCAAACCGGCAATTATAGCAGTAATATTACAACAGGTGCTTGGAGAGCACCTTATACAAACTTTTTAGCGTTTGCAGAGCAAAGTTTCTTTGATGAACTTGCTACGGAACTAAATATCGATGCAATTCAATTGCGTTTAGATTTGTTGCAAAATGTAAAAAACACCACTGATGAACGCATAGAATATTCTGGACAAAGAATGGAAGATACTATTAAATTAGTGCGAGAAAAAGCAAATTGGGGAAATACAAAAGAAGGTGTTTTCCAAGGCTTTTCGGCATATTACAGTCATAATACGCATGTTGCTGAGATTGCAGATATTGAGATAAAAGAGGGTTTTCCAATTATTAAAAAAGTAACAGTCGCAGTAGATTGTGGTATTGTTGTAAACCCGACCGGAGCAAGAAACCAAGTTGAAGGTGGTGTTTTAGACGGAATTGGACATGCAATGTATGGCGATTTCTCTTTTAAAGACGGCAAACCATTAGATAGTAATTTTGACGGATATAGATTAATTAGAATGAATGAAACACCAAAAGTTGAAGTCCATTTTGTACAAAACAATAATTCGCCAACAGGTTTAGGAGAACCAGGTTTACCGCCAGCAGGAGGCGCAGTAGCCAATGCTATTAATGCCGCTTTTGGGAAAAGAATATATAGACAACCTTTTATAAAGGAACTGAACAAAAGTAGTATTCTTAGTTAAAGAATACACTTTAAAACAGCATGTATTTGTGCAATGAAAGGAATCCAAAGAATGAATTTTCTTTGGGTTTTTTAGTTAAAAATAAATTTCTTGCGCCAAACGAAATGTATTTGCATGTGCATTTATGATGATATTAATATCTGAAGAATACCCACCACCCATAGAACACATCACCGGAATTTTTAAATTGAAACAGGTCTCTAAAACAAATTGATCTCGCTTTTTACACCCATCAATAGTAAGTCCTAATTTTCCTAATTTATCGGTTTTAATAACATCTACACCGCACAAATAATAAATAAAATCTGGTTTTTCTTTACGGATGAGTTTTGGAAGTATTTCTTTTAAGACTGCTAAATATTCTGCATCTTTTGTGTCATTTTCTAAAGCAATGTCTACATCGCTTTTTTCTTTGATGAACGGATAATTACTTTTACCATGTATAGAAAAAGTAAAAACAGACGCATCATTTTGAAAAATCTCTGCAGTTCCATTTCCTTGATGTACATCTAAGTCTACAATTAATATTTTTTTAGCCAACCTTTTTTGCTGTAGGTACTTTGCACCAATTGCTTGGTCATTTAGCATACAGAAAGCTTCGCCACGGTTAGAAAAAGCATGGTGAGTACCTCCTGCAATATTCATTGCAATTCCGTTTTGTATTGCAAATTCAGAAGCTTTCATCGTTCCATCTGCAATAACCATTTCTCTTTCTATCAATACTTCGGAAAGCGGAAATCCAATTTTTCTTGCAGCTTTTTGAGAAAGGGTAATGTTTAATAAGTCGAAAAAATATTCAGGATCGTGTACTGTGAAAAAATGCTTGTAATTCGGAATTTCAGGTTCAAAGAAATTCTCTTTGGTACACGTTCCTTCATAGATTAATTGTTGTGGTAGCAGGTCATATTTTTCCATAGGAAAACGATGTCCCTCTGGCAATTCGTGTCTGTAAATAGGATGATTTGCTATTTTTAGCATTAACTAACTGCTTGTCCGTTTTTAACGACCTTTTCCGGTGCAACAAAAGCTAATTTACCATCAGGAGTATCGGTCATTAAAATCATTCCTTGACTCTCTACACCTCTAATTTTTCTAGGTGCTAAGTTTACTAGAACAGACACTTGCAAACCAATAATTTCTTCTGGTGAAAAACTTTCTGCAATTCCAGATACAATAGTTCTTATGTCTATACCCACATCTACTTTTAGTTTTAAAAGCTTCTTTGTTTTCGCAACTTTTTCAGCCTCTAGAATAGTACCTACTCGAATGTCTAACTTTGTAAAATCTTCAAATTCTATAGTTTCTTTTTGAGGTTCAGTTACTTTATTTTCTTGCTCGTTGGCAACTCTAGTAGCCGCTAACTTTTCTACTTGTGCTTCAATTTCTTTGTCTTCAATTTTAGAAAACAACAATTCTGCTTTGTTTATTTGATGTGTTGCTGGCAACAAAACCAAATTTTCAGTTACATTTTGCCATGACAAGCTTGCATCAATATTTAAAATATTTTTTAATTTTGTAGACGTAAAAGGTAAAAAAGGTTCAGAAACTACAGCTAATGCTGCAGAAATTTGAAGTGCAACATACATGATTGTTTGCACGCGTTCTTCATCTAATTTTATAACCTTCCAAGGTTCTTCATCTGCTAAATACTTATTTCCAAGTCTTGCCAAACTCATTAATTCTTGGCTAGCTTCTCTAAAGCGGTATCTTTCAATAGATTTACCAATGGTATTTGGAAACTCTTTTAAAGCTGCTAAAACATCTTCATCAATTTCAGAAAAATCATTTGGCACTGGTACAATTCCGTCATAATACTTGTTGGTTAAAACCACGACTCTATTTATAAAGTTTCCAAAGATGGCAACCAATTCGTTGTTGTTTTTTGCTTGAAAATCTTTCCAAGTAAAATCGTTGTCTTTACTTTCTGGGGCATTTGCAGTTAATGTATAACGCAAAACATCTTGCTGATTTGGAAACTCCTCTAAATATTCATGCAACCAAACAGCCCAATTTTTAGAAGTCGATAATTTATTCCCTTCCAAATTCAAGAATTCATTGGCAGGCACGTTGTCTGGTAAAATATAATTTCCATGTGCTTTTAGCATAGAGGGAAAAATAATACAGTGAAAAACAATGTTGTCTTTCCCTATAAAATGCACCAATTTAGTATCGTCTTTTTTCCAGTAATCTTCCCAGTTTTTGCCTTCTCTAGCAGCCCATTCTTTGGTCGCTGAAATATATCCAATAGGTGCATCAAACCAAACATATAATACTTTTCCGTCGGCCTCTTTTAAAGGTACAGGAATTCCCCAATCTAAATCTCTAGTAACCGCTCTGGGCCTTAAACCATCTTCTACCCAAGATTTTACTTGTCCGTACACATTCGGTTTCCAATCTTTTTTATGTCCATCTAAAATCCATTTACGTAAAAAATCTTCGTGCTTGTCTAAAGGTAAAAACCAGTGTTTTGTTTCTTTTACTGTAGGTATGTTCCCTGTAATGGCAGATTTAGGATTTATTAAATCTGTTGCGTTGTGTGAAGTACCACAGCTTTCACATTGATCTCCATAGCTTTCTTCAAAACCACATTTTGGGCAAGTACCCACAACAAACCTGTCTGCTAAAAACTGATTTGCTTCTGCATCATATAATTGTGCAGAAACTTCTTCGATAAATTCTCCGTCACTATACATTTTTGTAAAAAAATCTGAGGCAGTTTCATGATGAATTTTAGAAGAGGTTCTCGAGTAATTGTCAAAAGAAATACCAAAATCTACAAAAGATTTTTTGATGATACCGTGATATTTATCGATGATAACCTGTGGAGACACCCCTTCTTTTTTTGCCCTCATAGGTATAGCAGCGCCATGTTCATCAGAACCAGAAATATAGGCAACATCTTTACCAATTAAACGCAAATAACGTGCGTAAATATCTGCAGGAACATACACACCTGCTAAGTGGCCAATATGAATTGGACCATTTGTATAAGGCAACGCTGCGGTAATTGTATATCTTTTTGGAGCACTCATGTGTTCTTTGTATTGATTTTGGACTAATTATTGAGGTACAAAAGTACAAAAAACCGAGTTTTAAAAGTCATTGAAAATAGATACATTTACATTTATTAGATTTTTAGATTTCCGGACATTAGAAAATAGACTTATTTTGAAGAGACTTATAGTATTTACTGCATTTTTATTAACGATCTCTGCATCGATAAAAGCACAAGAAAAAATACACACATTAAGAACACCCTCATATCTTAAAAAAGGAGATACTATTGCTATTGTTGCTCCTGCAGGAATTTTAAAAAAGAGAATAACCACTGTTTTGGAAGCAAAGAGATTAGCTGAAAAATGGGGTTTGCATGTTGTTTTAGGGAAAAACATATTCAATCAGAAAAATCATTTTGCAGGTACAGATGCAGAAAGAGCTGCAGATTTTCAAAGTGCTTTAGACAATAAAAACATCAAAGCAATTTGGGTAGCTAGAGGAGGTTATGGTTCTGTTAGAATTTTAGATTTGTTAGATTTTAGCACTTTTATACAGTTTCCAAAATGGATTATTGGATATTCGGATGTCACGGCATTCCACGGCCATGTTCATAATTTTGGAGTAGAAACTATTCATGGAATGTTGGCAACTAGTTTAGAAGAAAACCCAGAAGAAATTATACAGACTATTGCAAGTTTTAAAAAGGCTTTGTTTGGCGCACCACTCTACTATACAATTCCATCGGCAATAGACAACAGAATTCCTTTATCAGAAATAATAACCGGACAATTAGTAGGGGGGAACCTTGCAATTGTAGCTTCAATGTTAGGTTCAGAAAGTCAATTAAATACAGATGGTAAAATTCTTTTTATCGAAGAAATTGGTGAGTATAAATATTCAATAGATAGAATGCTACAGAGCTTAAAACGTGCAGGTTATTTTACAAAAGTAAAAGCGGTTATTGTTGGAGATATATCTTCTATAAAACAGAATTCTACGAATTGGGGAAGTTCTGTAGAGCAATTAATTTTAGAGGTTGTTCCTCAAGATATTCCTGTTTTATTTAATTTTCCTGCAGGGCATGAAGCAGACAATAGAGCTTTAATTTTTGGAAGGAATATTAAGTTAGTGGCAGACAAGGAAAATTATTCAGTTATATTTAGTAACAATTAAACGAATGGCAGATCATAACGAGCTTGGTAAAAAAGGAGAAAAATTAGCGATTGATTTTTTAGTTAAAAATGAGTATCACATCCTAGAAAAGAATTATCGTTATTTAAAAGCAGAGGTAGATATTATTGCTCAAAAAGAGAATGTTTTAGCAGTTGTAGAAGTAAAAACAAGGTCTACAGATTATTTTGGAGATCCACAAGATTTTGTAAACCCTAAAAAGATAAAATTATTACTTTCTGCAATAGACTATTATGTAATCGAAAAAGACTTAGACGTAGAAGTTCGTTTTGATATTATTGCAATTATCCATAAAAATGATACCACAAAGATTACTCATTTAGAAGATGCTTTTTTACATTTTTTATAAGCTACAACTTTTCCATTAAGTATTTTAATTCTTCTAAAGGGATTGGTTTTGCAATAATTCTTTTATCAGCATCGAGAATAAAATAATTGGGTGTAGCATTTATATTATAGCTTCTGGCAACCGTGTTTCTCCATTTATTTAAACCTAAAACATGGTGCCAATTAGGTAGCGAAGCTTTCATGCTACTCCATGCTAAATCGGTCGTTTCCATAGCAAAGGCAATCACTTTAAGATTCTTTTTGTCTTGTAAAAACGCATGTAATTCAGGAATTTCTTTTAGACAATGAGAACATTCTGTACTCCAGAAAACCAATACATAGTTTTTCGCATCATTTAAGTTAGAAAGCTGGAAGTCTTTCCCGTGCTCTTTCCAAGAAAAATCAGGAGCTATCCTACCAATTGCGGTTGCTAATAATTTTACTTTTTCACTCTTAAATTTAGCATTCTGTAAAGACGTTGGTAGTGCATCATAATAGTTTTCAAAAAGAAAATCTATCATTCTTAAGTTGTTGTTTTCTTCAAATTTTTCAATTAAAAATTCGATCACATTTTTTTTAAAAATGGCATTCTCAATCTTGGTGAAAACAGTTTCTACGGCACTTTTATAAAGTATTTGTTGGGTTGTTGCATCCTCTGAATAGTTGAGGTAAAATATGTAATCTGTAACTCTATCCAATAAAAAAGAAGAGTTGACAAGGGCTTGATTTGAAAAGTCTATTGGTTCAAAAAAAGTATCTAGAATAGCAGACATGTATTCTTTTACATTGGTTTTAAGCTCTGGCGGATTTACTCTAAAACTAGCCTTAACAAAAGGGTAGATATACAGTTTTTGTGTGCTTTCTAGGTATGCTTGTTGTGCACTATTTATTTTGAGAAGTGCCGCTTTATAACTTTTTTTTAAATCTAATTTAGGATTTCTGATTGCTGTAACTTGCAAGGAGTCTAATTTTTGTTGCTGTGCAAAAATATCTTTTAAGTAGTTTTTATAGGTTGTGTTTTCTTTTGATTCTGAGAATAATATGCTTTGTTCTGGATAATCTGGATGAAAAGTAAAATTCACATTTTCTTTATTAAAAATAAAATCTACAAAGCTTGTTCCGCTTGTTCTATAACTAATTCTGTAAGAACTTGCTTTAGCAGTTGCGGGTAATTCAAAATTAAAAGTTCCAATAGTTTGCATTTTTCCTTCAATAAAAAGAGTATCTTTTGTCATCGTTGTATTCTGAACAAATTTCTGTTTAGAACCCTCAATTCTATATAAAACTACCCAATCTGTATCTAAACTATGGGTTAAAGTTCCGTTTATAGAAAACTGTGCTTGCGCAAATGAAGAGATGAAGAGAATTAGTAGGATTATTTTTTTCATTTTTGCATATTTTTTAGTTGCTTGAAAAATTAAGTTTAAGGAGCATCTCAAAAGTACTATTTCTTCTTCAAATTTGGTATATTGGGATTCATAAAAACTAAAGTATGTATTTTTTTAACAAAATAATTTGGATTACTGGTGCTTCTTCAGGAATTGGGAAGGCGTTGGCAATAGCGCTTTCTAAGCAGCAGTGCAAACTTATTTTATCTTCTAGAAATGCGACATCTTTAGAATTGGTAAAACAGGCATGTGATTATCCGGAAGAAATAAAAATTATTCCTTTAGATTTAGAAAATCATGCAAGTTTAGCATTAAAGGCTGCAGAGGCAATAAAAGCTTTTGGTAAAATTGATGTTTTAATAAATAATGGAGGTATAAGTCAGCGCTCTTTAGCTGCAGAAACTAATATTCATGTAGACAAGCGAATTATGGATATTAATTATTTAGGAACCGTGGCATTAACCAAAGCAATTTTACCTCATTTTATTGAAAAAAAAGAAGGTCAGTTTGTAATTACTACTAGTATTGTAGGTAAAATTGGTACACCTTTGCGCTCTAGTTATGCAGCAAGTAAGCATGCTTTGCACGGTTTTTTTGATAGTCTTCGTGCAGAAAATCATCAAAACAATATTACAGTAACCTTGCTTTGCCCCGGTTTTATAAATACTAATATTTCTAAAAACGCATTAATAGGTAATGGCTTACCGCAAGGAAAAATGGATATTGCAACGGGTAATGGAATGTCTCCAGAGCATTGTGCGAAATTAATGTTAAAGGCTATAAAAAATAAAAAAGAAGAAGTATGTATTGCTGGCGCAAAAGAAAAATTAGGGGTGTTTGTAAAACGGATCTTTCCAAAGTTATTGTCTGTTTTAATAAGAAAGTTGCGTGTTACTTAAGCTTCTAAATAAGACAAAACATCAAAATAATTTACAATTGCTTCTTTCATTAAAACCGTCTGTTCACCCGGCTTTAAATTAGGTAATTCTGTAATTATTTTATAGTGTGGCCAACTATCATCATCATAATAATCAAACTCATAATAACCATAAGGTTCAAGTAATTTACAAATGGCAATATGCATTAGGTTAACTTTTTCATCTTTTTTATAACTGGTGCTTTCTTTACCTAATTCTTGTACGCCAATTAAATAGATAATACCATCCATATTTAACTCCTCTCCATCAGCAAATTGTGCTGTTAGTTTTGCGACTAACAGATCCCATTTTTCTTTTAAGTTAATTACTTTTTGCATTGTATTTGGTTTTAATTTTACAAAGATACAATGTCCATTTTTAAATATTAAAAAAAAGATGTAGGTTTGAAAAAATTTATGAAATGAATATTTTTGATATTGTTATTGCAGCACTTTTAATATTTGGCTTTGTAAGAGGAGTTATAAAAGGCTTGTTTGTTGAAGTTGCTTCTTTAGCCGCATTAATAGGGGGTGTTTATGGGGCAATACATTTTTCATATTTTATTGGAGACTTTTTAAAAGAAGCCTTTTCTTGGAGTCAAGAATATATTTCCTTAGCCGCATTTGCAGGTACTTTTATTATAATTATAGTAACAATTTCGTTGCTAGGTAAAATGCTTACAAAGTTAGCAGATTTTGCTGCATTGGGTATTATTAATAAGATATTAGGTGGTGTTTTTGGGGCGATAAAAATAGGATTAATTTTAAGTGTTGTTTTTATTTTCTTTGGAAAAATGAATGATACAATTCCGTTTGTAAAGAAAGAAACTTTAGATGAATCAATTTTATATGCTCCCGTAAAAAAGATTGCGCCAACGATATTTCCTTCAATTATAAAGAATGAAGATGAACTAGTAATTCCGGATTTGAATATATAGCATGTAATATTATTAAAAAATAAAGAGTAGAAAAAAACCGAGATTTTAATCTCGGTTTTTTTTATTAAATCATTGTTACTTTTCCGCTACTGATGTGGTAAACACCACCAACAATTTTAATTTCTTTCATGTCCTCCATTTCTTTAAGAATTGGGCTTTTTTCTCTAATTCTCTCTATTGTTAAGAGTACATTGTTTTCAATTGTTTTGTTAACAAACCCGCTGTTTGAAGAGTTGTGCTCTCCAGAAATTTCTCCCTCAGATTTTTTCACTGCCGGTTGTATGTTGTCTAACATAGCAGTAATATTACCAAGTTCTACGTGGTCGCAGGCAGCTTTAACTGCCCCACAACTTTCGTGTCCTAGTACAAAAACCAATTTACTTCCTGCTACCTTACAAGAATACTCCATGCTTCCTAAGATATCTGTGTTTTCAAAATTTCCTGCAACTCTTGCCACAAAAACATCACCAATAGTTTGGTCGAAAATTAATTCTACAGGCACTCTAGAATCTATACAAGAAAGTACAATTGCTTTTGGATGCTGCCCAGTTGTAGTTTGTGTAATTAATGCTTTGTAATCTGCTGTATTTGCTTTGTTTTCTGTGAAACGAGAATTTCCCTCAATGAAATCCTCTAAGACAAGCATTGGTGTTAATTTATCTTGTACTTCTTTTGTAATTGCTTTGATTATGTGCGACATAATTTTTTAATTTTAAGATTCGTCTGTTATATTTTCTTTTATCCATTGAACACAAGGGGGAAAACCCTTAAAAATATGTTCTTTTGGAATAAAATCTGGAATGATATCAATTCTTTCCATCATATATCTTGGTTGTTGTAATAAGTTGACAAACAATACTTCGATATTTTTTTTCTTTAGATCTTGCAACATATCTTCCATAGCATACAGACCAGATTGATCCATATATTGCATTCTACCTAAACGCATAATTACAGTTTTTGCAGATTCAGGAATCTGTTGCGAAAGTGCTTGAAATTCACTTGTTGAACCAAAAAATAAAGGCCCTTTAATATGCTTAATAAACACTTTTTCTTTTAAGTTTTCTGGAAAAGCAATTTCATCTGCCCAAGATTCTTCTTTTAATGATTTTACATTTGATCTCTCTGCGGTTAAATCACCAATTTTTTTCATAAACATTAGCGATGCAATGACTAGGCCAATTCCAACAGCATATACTAAGTTCCAGAAAGTAGAGAGTAGTAAAACTACAATCATAATTAAAACTTCAGAACTCAGTTTAATGGGTCCTATTTTAACATCTCTTGGTAAATATGGTATTGCTTTTAATCCTTTATAATCCATTACACCAATACCAACCGTAATTAATATACCTGCTAAAACACCTGCTGGAATTTTAGAAGCAATCGGTCCTAAGCCCAGCATTATCAATAGCAACATAATTCCTGCAATCATTCCAGAAAGTTTTGTTTTTCCACCAGCATTTATATTTACCACGGTTCTAATGGTTGCACCTGCACCTGGAATACCACCAAATAAGGCTGCAATACTATTTCCAATTCCTTGACCAATTAACTCTTTATTTGGCTTGTGTTTGGTTTTAGTCATGTTATCTGCAACGACACTCGTTAATAGAGAATCTATAGCACCTAGGAGCGCTAAAGTTAATGCTGTGAAAATATAAGGTGTAATACTAGACAGACTAAACCCAGTAAAAATTTCCCATTTAGGAATGGGAATTCCACTTGGTATTTCTTGAATAGTTCTATAATCTAAACCAAAGCCAACGGCAACACTAGACATTACAACTAGTGCAACAAGTGTGCTAGGTACTTTAGTGGTAATTCTTTTAAAACCATAGATTATAAAAATAGTTCCTAATGCGAGCATTAATTCTAACCAATCGATATTTTGAATGGCTCTTGGAAATGCTTTAATTGCACCTAAAGCACCAGAAGTTTCTTTTGCGGCTAAACTTTCTGATTCCTTTAAGATATCTTCAGCAGAAATCTTATCAGCTCTTTTAATGGTTTGCTCAAAATCTTCTAAAACTAAAATCTTCTCACCCGCTTCTTCTTTTAGAATGTTTTCTAAAATTACTTCTTGTGCCTGTGGCTTAAAGGTTTCTACGAATACAACATCTTCTTTGGGATAATACCCAACAGAAGGCAATATTTGCGTAAGTAATATAATAAGACCAATTGCGGTCATAAATCCAGAGACCACTGGGTATGGAATGTATCTAATGTATTTACCTAAACCAATAACACCTAATATAATTTGAAATAATCCGGCTAAAATAAAAATAGTTAAAATAGCTGGTAAAGCTTTGTTAACATCTCCGTCGTTGGCAGCCACAATACCCGCAATTACAACCATACTAACAGCTGTCATTGGTGCGGTTGGGCCAGAAATTTGTGTGTTTGTTCCACCAAATAAGGCTGCAAAGAAACTAATAAATATAGCACCGTATAACCCTGCACTTGGCCCCAATCCAGATGATACTCCGAAAGCTAAGGCTAGTGGAAGCGCAACAATACCTGCAGTGATACCACCAAAAGCATCTCCTTTTATATTTGAAAATAATTTTTTCATAAAAAAATAAATAATTTAACCCATCGGTACATATTCGACAGGTATAAAGTTAAAGTTAAAATTTGTGAGTTGTTTGAAAAATTTACAAAAATTCTGGAGGAGGGTAGGAGTTCTCTTGATAAATATCTGTGTATTTTTTTAACCGGTAGTTTAGTGAATTCCTTTTTTTTAAAGAATTAAAAAGAGATACAGGTTTTTTTATTTCAGAAATTTTTAAATCAAAATTTTTAGAAATTTCCTTTTGATTATTTTCCTCTTCACCAACATTAAAAAGAATAGAGATGTCAAAACTTTCTTCTACAACCGATAGTATTGCGGGACTCACAATAAAAAGTGTAAAAATAATAGTAAAGACAATTGCTATCTTTTTTTTCATCAAGTGTTGTTTAAAATTCTTTAATTTCTTCAGAAATTATCCAGCCCTGTTTTCCATCTGCTAATTTAATCTTTTTCCAATTATCAATAGCATCTAATATAATTACTTTTGCACCTTCGTGTAATATAAAAACTTCTTCAGAGTTCAGGGTTGGGGCATTTCTAATTGCTGTTTTCTCTGCAAAGACAATTGCTTCTTTTTTACTTTTTACTTGATTGTATTGATTATACGTAATAAAAATGACAAACAGCAACAGTATAAAGCTAAATATACTTGTACTAAAGTAGATTCTTTTTTTAGTAGGAGCATATCCAAAGTAAAATAATAAGAATAAAATAGCGGTTAAAAAAGAAAAAATAATAACCACTATTGCCCATTCATCAAACGATAATATTTGTAAATAATTTTTATTAAATTTTTGAAAAATAGTTTTCGGTAGTTCCTTTATATTATCTAAAGCTAGCCGTTGTGCAAATATTAAATTATTTTTAACATCAGTGTTTAAAGGATCTAATTTTAGTGCTTTTTCATAGTAGAATATAGTTGGGCCAACTTTATTTAACTTATAATGTGCATTTCCCAAGTTTAAGTATAACTCTGACGAGATTGCATCTAGGGTTTCAATTTCTTTATACTTTTTAATAGCTTCTTCAAACGCACCGTTTCTGTATAACTCATTAGCAGAAACAAATAAACTATCTGCATTTTGGCCACTACTACTGTAGGCAATTAATAACAATAAAAATAAAATATTTTTCATCTTATAACTGTTTATCTAATTGGATAATAACTGCTTTGGCACGCTCAAATTCTTCTTTCATCTCAGTTGCTGTAAAAGGTGTGTAACGAGCGAAATCAGAATTTTTTAATACTTCAATAAATTGGTGAATTGCAGTTGCTTCTACATTTTTACCTTTTAAAATTTCGGTAATTCTTTCTTTACTTATTTCTGCAGTTTCAACGCCTAATTTTGCCTTTAGATAATTGTGCAGAGCGCGCTCTAAGGCTTCATAAAACGCTTCTTTTTTACCCAATTGTTTTTGTGCCTTAGAAAGATATTTCTTAGCTAATTTTTCTGCTTTTCTAGCTTTATTACCTATAATATCATTACTTCTCTCTTCATTCTTCTTACCAATAAAAACTCCGACAGGAATTACAATTAATGGCAATAAAAATAAAACATAAAAGAGCTTAGATTTAAAAAAATCTATTTTTTTAGCAGCTATGAAATTAGTTTTAGTAGCGATGTATCTAAAGTTTTTTCCAGTAGAAACAACTTCTTGTTTTCTTACAGAACTAGTATCTACAGTAATTAATTCTTTTCCCTCTTGCACATCTACAAAGAAATCTTCTGTAGCAATTGTTTTGTATTTTTTTTCTTGAGGATTAAAGTAAGAGAAAGAAACACTTGGTATTTTGTATTTCCCTTTAAATAAAGGAACAACAGTGTACGTGTCTGTTACATTTCCAGAAATACCATTTGCATTTATTCGCACCCGTTCTTTTCTTTCTGGTTGGTACATTTCTAATTCTGCAGGTGTATCTACATCTGGTAGTTCAAATAAATTTAAGTTTCCTTTTCCAGAAATTTTCAACTCTAACTTGCTTGTTTCATTTGCTTTTAAAACACCTTTGCTTAAAGAAACATTAAAATTAAAGTCTCCAACAGCACCTGAAAAGTTTGCGGGTTTTCCTTCTAAAGGAAGTGCTTTAGGACGTATTATTTTTTTAGTAGAAGCAAATTCTCGTCTAATATTCTTGGTGATTGCATTTCCGAAAAAATCTGCCCGTCCAGAGGGTACTCCAATTACAATATCCATTCTCATTGGATCTATAGAAAGTTTTCCTGTTTTTGTTGGAATAAGAAGTGCTTTTTGAAGTACAATATATCTGTAGTTTTCCCCATTGTATTTCCCCATTTTTACTGGAAAACCATTTACTTTAATGTCTTGATTCCAAAAACCGTTATACTTAGGTGCTTCTGAAATAGAAGTATCGTAAACACTTACATTTTCACTTACATACAGTCTATATTCTACATAAATTCCTTCACCAACATAAGGGTTGGCTTTAGATATTTCTGCTACTAAATGAATGTTTTGTTGTGCAACATAATTTGGGTCATTTGGGTTTTTAGGAATTTCTACAGCATCTAAAACAATTATTTTAACAGGTTCAGATTTTATAAATTTACCACCAATTTTTATAGATGCACTTGCAATAGAAAACGCTCCTTTTCTTTTGGGTTGAATAATGTAGGTGTAAGATTGGGAAAAGGTTACTTTTCCATTAATCCAAGATTGACTAACAGATTGACTTGGTCCGCCAACAACTTTAAAATTAGTAAATTTTGGTGGAGAGAAATTATCTCCTCCTTGCTTATCAATAGAAAACTCTATACGCAAACGCTGGTTTACGCCTAGTTTGTTTTTACTAACCTTTGCCTTTAAGGTTGCCTCTTGTGCAACTAAAGAAATACTTAGTAAACAAATAAATAGAGATATGTAAAATTTTAACTTCATCAACTTTTTTTAAAACGTTAAAACTACCAATCTTTTTCTTGTTTTACCTTTTTACCTTTTGCTTTTTTAGCATTCATTTTTTTCTGGGTTTTTTTCTCCTCATTATTTAAGCTTTCTAAGAGTTGCTTTACTTGTTGAGGTGTCATTTTACCAGGTTGAGGTTTCGGTTTTTGTGGTTCTTTCTTTTTGTCTTTTTTTGGATCTTGCTTCTTATCCTTGTCTTTATCCCCGTCACCGTCTTTGTCCTTATCGTCTTTGTCCTTTTTATTCTTGTCTTTTTGATCTTTGTCCTTCTTATCTTTATCCTTCTTATCTTTGTCTTTTTTATCCTTATCCTTATTTTTATCGTCTTTTTTATCTTGGTTTTCTTTGTCTAATAATTGCTGTGCAACGGCTAAATTATAACGAGTTTCATCATCTGTAGGGTTGTTTCTTAAGGCACTTTTAAAAGCATCTACAGCCCCTTGATAATTTTTAGACTCCATCATGGAATTTCCCATATTATGAAATGCTTCAGCCTTAACAGCCTTGTTAGTTGTAGTTTTTGCAGTTAATTCATATTGAGGTATGGCTTCTTTGTAGTTTTTATTCTTATACAAGGCATTTCCCAAATTATAGGTTGCTTTGTCGTAATTAGAATTACTTCCCAATGCTTTTTGATAGGCTACAGAAGCATCTGTGAATTGTTCTTTTTGATACAATTCATTCCCCTGACGCAGCATTTTCCTTGCAGTTCTTTGCTGTGCAATAGTATCTTTTTGTGCTGCTATTTCGTTAGATGAAAAGAGCATTAAGAAAATGATAAGCAGGTATTTTAATTTTTTCATTTAATTTTTTGATTTCTCTTCGTTAAATAAGTCCGCTTTTTTTAACCACTTTGTTTTCTTTTCAAACAAGAAAATATCCATAATTAAAAAGAACAATCCAAATGCTAAAAACCATTGAAATTGATCTTTATAGTCAGAAAACTGCTTGGTCTCAAATTCGCTTTTTTCTGCATTTGCAATAATTTCTGCAATTTCGCTTACAGGATTTTCAGTAATATTACCATCAATATATTTTCCATTAGAAGCATCTGCAATTCCCTGTAAAACCTCTGGTACCCGTTTTGTAATTACAGTTTCACCTTTGTTATCTTTTTTATAACTATTCACAGCACCATTTACACGTATAGGAATTGGCCCACCTCTTTCTGTACCAACGCCAACAGTATAAATTTTCACACCTTCGTTTGCTAAATTTTGTGCCACCTGTTTTGTTTCTTCTTGATGATCTTCACCATCTGAAATAATAATTAAAAACCTGTTGGTTTGCTCATCATTATTATAATATGTTTTTGCCAATTCTAATGCTTCATTAATCGCGGTTCCTTGGCTAGAAACCATGTCTGGATTTGCGTTTTGTAAGAACATATTTGCGGCAGCATGATCTGTAGTTATTGGTAATAATGGGTATGAATTTCCTGCATAAATAATAATACCTACTCTATCTGAACCTAACCTATCAATTGTTTTAGAAATAATTTGTTTTGCTTTTTCCAATCTGTTGGGCGCAATATCTTCTGCCAGCATACTTTTAGAAACATCTAAAGCAAAAACAACATCTACACCTTCTCTTTTAACTGTTTTTAATTTGGTTCCCATTTTTGGGTTGGTCAAAGAAATAATTAAAAATGTAATACCTAAGAGTAAAAAAATTAATTTTATCGTCGTTTTAAAGGTGGATGCATTTGGGGCTAATTTTTCTAATAAGGTACTATTAGAAAATTTACGCTGGGTTCTTTTTTTCCACCATAAAACCAACAAGAAAATAACAATCATTGCTGGAATAATTGTGAGGAGATAAAAATAAGTTGGTTCTTCTATTCTGTACATTCTTTTTTAATTGAAAGATTCAATTTTTTATATAAAACTTTTGAAAATTGTATTTCTTAAAATGAATTCTAACAATAAGAATCCTAATCCTAAGAGTACAAAAATTCTAAACTTCTCTTGATAATTATAATACTTAAACTCTTCTATTTTTGTTTTTTCCAGAGCATCAATTTCGTCATAAATTTCCTTTAAAGACTCATTATCTGTTGCTCTAAAATATTTTCCTTCGGTTTCTGAAGCAATTTCTTGCAATAGCTTTTCGTCTATTTCTACCTGTTGTTTTCTAAAATTTAGTTTCCCTGTTCTTGGATCTTTACTCCAAGGAAAATCTGCCATCCCGTTGGTTCCAATTCCTATGGTATATACTTTTATGTTCAGCTCTTTTGCCAATTCTGTGGCCGTTCTTGGATCTATATTACCGGAATTATTTACACCATCTGTAAGTAAAATAATGACTTTACTTTTTGCCTTACTTTCTTTTAGTCTGTTTACACCCGAACCTAAACCCATTCCAATAGCTGTGCCACCTTCTAATTGCCCCCATTTCAATTCAGAAATTGTACGTTTCACAATTCCTTTATCACTTGTAATTGGGGTTTGGGTAAAACTTTCACCGGCATATACCACAATACCAATTCTATCGTTGGGTCTTCTGTCTACAAAATTTACAGCTACTTTTTTAAGTGCCTCTAATCTATTTGGCTTTAAATCTCTCGCCAACATACTTGCAGAAACATCAATTGCCATTACAATATCAATACCTCTATTTGTTTTCGTTTTCTTGCTTACAGAAACATTCCGAGGTCTTGCTAGCGCAATTATAATTGCAGACAAAGCAAGTATTCTTAACAGGTATAGAATTGGTTTTAATTTTGATAAAAATGAACCACTTTTAAAACCTTTTACACTTGGCATTGTTAAAACAGCAGTATCTTTTTTACGCATAAAGAATTGCCAAATTGCCAATATTGGTATTAGTATGAGCAACCAGAGAAAGGTTGGATTGTAAAATTCGAAATTACTCCAGTTCATCTTCTTTTTCTATTATTTGTTTAGGCTTTAAGTGTCCTATAATAAATTCTGCATCTCTTCTGTCGTCTTCAATTTCAATAGCTAAAGGTTTCGACTTGGCAAACTTTACTAAATCTGCTTCTTGTAATAAGTCTTTTAACTTTTTTATTGTTTCTTTTGAAGTTTCTATACTATCTGCGTTCTTAAAATCTTTTATCATTGCTAGCACTTCATCAGTAGTATTTTCTAATGCAGGCACTTTTAATTCACGCTCAATATAGCCACGTACAATTTCTGTTAATTCAGAGTAATATTCTTTTATTTTATTGTTTTGCCACAAAAGTTTTTCGTCTAATTCCGTCAATCTTAAAATTGCCTCTTCAAAAGGAGGTAAGGTTCTGTACGTTGGTGCATCTTCGGTTTCTTTCCTTTTTCTGACAACAAACCAATAGATCCAGAAACCAATAATCGCCAGAATAGCTAAAATAAGATAGATATAAATCTTAAAATCATCAAAAGTGTAAGGTTCTTTTTTAATAGATTTTATTGGAAATTTCTTCACTTTTGTTGTGTCAACAGCAATAGTAGCTACGTTTACTAAAAGAGAATCTGTTAAAAAAGCTTGGTTCTTTACAAAGATTTGTTGTTGCGGAATGTAAAATGCTCCGCTATCAAAGCCTGTTAATATGTATCTTCTAATGAGGCTGTTTTTAATAGTATCTATTCTTGTAGAATCGATAATCTCCAATCCCTTTAGTTGGATTTTCGGAATGATTACATTCTGAGTTTTAGCTACCGAGATTTTTAATTGAAACTGCTCACCAATTCTAATGTTGGTAGTATCAATTTCTGCTTTAACCATTGGTTTTTGCGCAAAACTTATGGTTGAAATAAATAGTAATATGTAGAATATTTGTTTTTTCATTTTAAGACTATCTTCCTTTGTGTTTAAAATAACCTAATAATTTTTTTACGTAATTTTCATCAACCCTTGTATTTACACTTCCTGCGCCACTTCTTTTAAACATGTTTGTGTAATAGTCTGAAAGTCTTATTGCATTTGCTTTGTAACTTGCTCTTACAGATCTTGATGCAGTATTAATTAATTGCACATTGCCGGTTTCAGCATCTAACATGGGTACCATTCCTAAATTAGGAATTTCGGCATCATGTTTATCAAAAACTCGAATACCCGTTAAATCGTGTTTTTTTGCTGCAATTTTTAGTGTCTTTTCATAGTCATCGTCCATGAAATCTGATAACATAAAAACAATCGCTCTTTTTTTTAGTACACTAGATAGAAACTTTAAAGCTGCTGCAATGTTTGTTTTTTTACTTTTTGGCTTAAATTCTATGAGCTCTCTAATAATTCTTAAAACATGACTTTTTCCCTTTTTAGGAGGAATAAAAAGTTCTATGTCGTCAGAAAATAAAATTAAACCCACTTTATCATTGTTCTGAGTTGCTGAAAAGGCCAATGTTGCAGCAATTTCTGTGACGGTATCTTTTTTAAATTGTGTAGCTGTTCCAAACAATTCAGAGCCAGAAACATCTACTAAAAGCATCATGGTCAACTCTCGTTCTTCTTCAAATACTTTAATATAAGGTTCGTTGTAGCGTGCGGTAACATTCCAGTCAATTGCTCTAATATCGTCACCAAATTGGTATTGTCTTACTTCAGAAAAAGTCATACCACGTCCTTTAAACGATGAATGGTATTCACCTCCAAAAATATCATTAGACAAACGTTTTGTCTTAATTTCTATCTTCCGTACTTTCTTAAGTATCTCTTTTGTATCCATTTATTCAATTGTCAGTTAACATGTATCAATTATTAGTTTCACCTTTTAAACGTATAATTGTTTTTTGATAATTGTTTATGGTACTTCAATTTCATTAATAATATCGTTTATAATATCAACAGAAGTTATATTTTCTGCTTCCGCTTCATAGGTAATACCAATTCTGTGGCGTAAAACATCATAAACTACTGCTCTAACATCTTCTGGAATTACATATCCTCTTCGTTTAATAAAGGCATAACATTTTGCTGCTTTTGCTAAATTTATACTTCCACGAGGAGAGGCTCCAAAACTAATTAAGTCTTTTAATTTTGATAAGTTATATTTTTCTGGATATCGTGTTGCAAAAATAATGTCTAGAATATATTTTTCGATTTTCTCGTCCATATAAACCTCATTTGCAACTGCTCTTGCTTTTATAATTTGGGCTACAGAAACTACAGGATTTACTGTGGCAAAGCTACCGGATAAATTTTGGCGCATAATAAGTTGCTCATCTTGTAATTTAGGATAATCAATGACTACTTTTAGCATGAATCTATCTACTTGTGCTTCTGGCAAAGGATAGGTTCCTTCTTGTTCTACTGGGTTTTGAGTTGCCATTACTAAGAAAGGCTCATCTAACTTAAAGGTAGTGTCTCCAATAGTAATTTGGCGCTCTTGCATTGCTTCTAATAAAGCAGATTGTACTTTTGCAGGTGCTCTGTTAATCTCATCTGCCAGTACAAAGTTTGCAAATATCGGACCTTTTTTAATCATGAAGTCATTTTCCTTCATATTGTAAATCATGGTTCCAACAACATCTGCAGGCAATAAATCTGGAGTAAACTGCACTCTACTAAAACTTGCTTGCACCGCTTTAGATAATGTGTTAATTGCCAAAGTTTTTGCCAATCCAGGAACTCCTTCTAGCAAAATATGACCATTTCCAATTAACCCGATTAACAAACTTTCTATCATTTGTTTTTGGCCAACAATTACTTTGTTCATTTCTAAAGTAAGAATATCTATAAAGGCACTTTCCTTTTCAATTTTCTCGTTAATTGCTCTTACATCTACATCCATTATATATTGTATTTGGTGTTATTTTTTTTATTGAAACAAAACTACAATTTTAACATATTTATTTTTGTTAAAAGTAGGTTAAAGATGATTCGTTAATTTTTATTACTTTTAGAGAATTATTGAGCACTAAATTTTTTATGGAAAAGTTACCAGATAAGTTTTTATGGAAGGCGTTAAAAGAAGGAGATCTTAATGCGTTTTCTGTACTTTTTGAAAGCTATTACCCAGACTTACATAGTTACGGATTAAAAATATCTAAAAATACTGCGCTTACAGAAGATACATTGCAAGACTTTTTTTTATATGTTTTTGAACACAAACAGAATTTAAGCGATTTAGATACCATTGCACCTTACCTTTTCACTTCCTACAAACGTTTTTTATTAAAGGTGATGAAAAAAAACAATAAATTAACGCGCACTGATTTTCCTGAAGATACATTTGTGGACCTTCAATTTACAGCAGAAGAGATAATGACAGAGCAAGAAACGACCATTTTTAGGAATAAAAACTTGTCTGTTTTATTAAATAAATTACCAAGTAGACAAAAAGAGGCCATTTATTTGAAGTATTACAGCGGTTTAAAAGCTTCAGAAATCTCAGAAATAATGGGTATTAATTATCAGAGTGTAATAAATACATTGCATAAAGCAATAAAAAGCTTAAAAGAAGAAATGGCTATTATAAAACTATTTAAGCTTTAACATAAAATTAAGGGTATAAAAAATAGAATAGAATCTTATACAGGTAGAAAGAGACAATTAAAAAATGATTAAAAAACAATACAATACCATAAACGATTTTTTAGAAGACGTGTCTTTTAAAAATTGGGCATTACAAAATAATGGTACGGACATAAATTTTTGGGAATTTTGGATTGCAAATAATCCAGAGAAAAATGAATTGGTAAATAAAGCGAAAGACCTTGTTCTAGGTGTTTCTTTTAATAAGGACCTTGTTAGCAAAGAAAAAGTTGCTTTCGAATGGAAAAAATTAGAAGCTAAAATTCAGGAAAAAACAAAAACAAAAATAAAAGCACCAAAAGCAAAAGTTATATTTTTAAGGAAATTTAGTGCCGCAGCATCTGTATTACTAATAATGTCTCTAGGCTTTTACTTCTTAAGTAGTACTGCTAAGATTACACACAAAACCAACTTTGGTGAAATTTTAAATATTAAACTACAAGATGGTAGTGATGTTACTTTAAATTCAAACTCTCGCCTATCTTACTATAAAAATGAAACTAGAAGAGTTTGGTTATCTGGTGAAGCATTTTTTCAGGTTGATAAAAAAATTGTTACCCAGGCGAAGTTTTGGGTAATCACAAAAGATTTATCTGTAGAAGTATATGGTACTTCTTTTAATGTAAGTACAAAAAAAGAAAAAACAGCTGTTTTCTTAGAGGAAGGAAATATATGGCTAAAACTTAAAAATGGTGCTGACAAAAAAATGATTCCTGGTAATTATATTTCATATTCAGCTGAAGAAAATAAAATTTTAGAAGATAAAAATATTTTCAATCCCATTATAAAAACAAGTTGGAAAGATGGTTCTTTACTTTTTGAAAACCTATCTTTGGAAAAAGCGATGGAAAAAATAGAAGAATCTTATGGATATTCTATTGTTTTTAAAGATGATAACAGTAAAGATATATTAATAACAGGAGCAGTTCCTATTACAAATATAGATATCTGTATAAAAGCCATTGAAAAGTCTACAGGTGTGCTTATTGTTAAAAAAGAGAACGACCTAATTATTAGCAAGAAGTAGCTATAATTCACAAAAGTAAATGACAAAAAAATTAGTATTTCTAAAACTTATATTAATTGTCTTTATATCGTTTACATTTCAAACTGCGCTTGCTCAAACCAAATCTAAAAATACAATACCTTTGGCGGCATTGCTAAATAAAATTAGTAATACCCATGAAATTTTCTTTACGTACAAAGCTAATTTACTTTTAAATAAAAAAATACAAGATGCCGGCTTTAGAAATCTATCTTTAGAAGCATCTATTTCTTTACTTGAAAAACTCACCCCTTTTCTTTTTGATGATTTAGGAAACAACTATTTTGTTATCTATTCTAAGGAAGAGGTAGCTAAAAAGAAACTTTTATCTCAAGGCACTACTTTTTTTTCTAAAGATGCTATTATAGACAGTACATTTAATCGTAATCAAATAACAGTTAGAGGTATTGTTTTAAGTTCAGATAATACACCTCTAAGTGGTGCTGCTTTGCAAGAAAAAGAATCCTTAAAAGGAATAACAACAAATAGAGACGGAACTTTTGAGTTTAAGATTCAGAATAAAAACACGATTTCCATTAGCTTTTTAGGCCATAAGTCTAAAACACTAAACTTAAAACCCAATGTATTTCATTCAATTGTTTTGTTATCTGGTCAAGAATTAGATGAGGTGCAAGTAGTGGGTTCTAGAAACAAAAACAGAGTTGCTAATGACACCCCTGTAGCTATAGATTTTATTAATATTGAGGACACCTCCTCTAAAAGTAGTCAGGTAGAAATTAATCAATTTTTACAATATGCAATTCCTTCCTTTAACGCTACTAAACAATCTGGCGCAGATGGCGCAGATCATATAGATCCTGCAACAATTAGGGGTCTAGGACCAGACCAGACATTGGTTTTAATTAATGGGAAAAGAAGGCACAAAGCATCTTTAATAAATTTATATGGCACAAGAGCTGTCTCTTATACACA
>CAJXTJ010000002.1 GCA_913061165.1 uncultured Polaribacter sp. | reverse complement strand
TGGGCTCGGAGATGTGTATAAGAGACAGAAAAAAAGCTGTCTATTTTAAAATAGACAGCTTTTTTTATGTGGTTGAGTTTTTTATTATTATCTAATAAAGCTAATACTTGTATTAATTTCATTTGTATTAGCACCAGATAATTTTTCTATTTCTTGATTTAAACTAAGGATAGTTTCATTAAATAAAAGAATATTATAAGTGCCTTCTAAGAAGTCTCCTATAGAAGAAACAAAAGTAATTTTTGCATTTTCTGAGTTTAAGGTATACGTACCAGAGTTTGTGTTATTTAAGATTTCTTCATTTGTAACCACATCTCCTGTTGCCAGCGTTATTTCAGTTTCAAGTACAAATTGCCCAGAGGCGCTAAAGGTGCCGTCTGAGTTTAAAACAAAAGCAAATTGAAAAACATCTCCATTACTTGTTGAGGTAGCCACTGTAAATGGTATTGAAACTCCAGATACATCTGTTGTAGAGGTTACTTTTGTTTCGATATTAAGTTCACTAATATTATAGGTTCCTACAATGTTTTCATTTGATAAGATAAATGGTGTTGCATCTGCATTATCGTCACTACAATTGGTAAATAACATCATAAAGGATGAAAAAAAGATAAATTTAAGGAATTTCATAAGTATGTTTTTTTGTTAAATATAATTTTTTTTAATATAAATGCAAAGGGCTAGTTTTCACTAGCAAACCATTCTGCAAAGCTAGAACCTGTTTCTTGCAATTTTACAGCATGTAATTTAATATTTTTTGGCAATCTACTTTTAATTTTTTGTGCAAAATCTATCACCATCATTTCACTTGTAGGCTGGTAATCTACTAATAAAACATGATGGTCTCTTGCCATTAATTCTTTTGCTAACTCTACATGAGGGGTGTTTTTATTAAAAACGGTAGCATGATCAAAAATATCTACGATTTCTTCATTTACAATCTTTTTTAGATCGCCAAAATCAATTACCATTCCGAACTTTACGTTTGTGTTGTCTGTAATTGGTTTTCCAGAAACCGTAACGGAAAGCTTATAAGAATGTCCGTGAACATTTTTACATTTCCCATCATAACCGTATAAAGCGTGTCCTGTTTCAAAGTTGAACTTTTTTGTAATTCTAATTGTACTCATTTTTTTTGTATTGGTACTTCTTTGTGAAGCTTTTATTTTCGATAAATTTTTATAACATCGTTGTAATGCTATTTCGTAAAAATTTTACCGCTTTTTATTTCTAAATTTATTGTAAAAGTACACAACAACCAGCATAATTGCTAGTCCTAAAAATAAATAATCTCCCATGTTGTTTTTATTTTATTAATTTTTAATTAAAAAGTCATCTAAAACATCCGCAATTTTTCTATTATCAGATAATTGTGGTATTTTATTTTGCCCGCCAAACTTACCAATAGATTTCATGTATGCATGAAATCCGCCTTTTTTTACGCTTCTAATAATTAACGGACGTAGAATTTTTCCTTTAATTAAATCGAAGTAATAAATATTTTGTGCTTGCATAGATGCGTCTATTTTATTGGCAAATTCCTCTAAATTTTCAGGTTCATTTTCAAATTCTATAAACCATTCATGATACGGTAGACCATTTGTTGCGTTTACTTGGGGCGCAACTGTAAATTCGCTAACATTTATAGCAGTTTCTTTCATAGCATCATTTAATGCTTTCTCTACTTCTTTACCAATAACATGTTCACCAAATGCAGAAATAAAGTGTTTAATTCTACCAGTAACTTTAATTCTATACGGTTTAGTATTTGTAAACTCTACAGTATCTCCAATATTATATCCCCAAAGACCTGCCGTTGTGTTTAAAATAATAACATAGTTCACACCAATCTTTACATCTTTAAGAGAAATTCTTGTAGGGCTTTCATTATAAAACTCTGCTGCAGGAATAAACTCATAAAAAATCCCAGAATCTAATTGTAAGAGCATTCCTTTTTCAGTTTGCGAATCTTGATATGCAATAAATCCTTCTGAGGCAGGATATAATTCTATGTAATCTATTTTTTTACCGATAAGGCTTTCGAATTTATTTTTATAAGGCTCAAAATTTACGCCACCATAAATAAAGAAATTAAAATTTGGAAAGATTTCTGAAATTGATTTCCCTGTTTTTTCAATTAGTTTTTCAAAATACATTTGCACCCAAGAAGGAATACCACTAATTACCGACATGTCTTCATTCACAGTTTCCGCTACAACTGCATTTACTTTTGTATCCCAATCTTCAATACAATTTGTTTCCCAAGACGGTAAACGGTTTTTGAGTAAATAATTTGGAACATAATGAGCCGCAATACCGCTTAATCGTCCCAGTTTAACTCCGTTTGTATCTTCTAAAACCGGACTACCCTGTAAGAAAATCATTTTTCCATTCACAAAACTTGCATCATTTTTTTCTACAATATAGAATAACATAGCATTTTTTGCTGCGGTAATATGCGTTGGCATAGAATCCTTGGTAATTGGTATGTATTTTGCGCCAGAAGTGGTGCCAGAGGTCTTTGCAAAGTAAAGCGGTTTACCTGTCCATAGCACATCAGATTCTCCTGCTACTATTCTATCTACATATTTCCTTAAACCTTCGTAATCGGTTACCTTAACCTGTTTTTTAAACTCTTTATACGTAGTAATATTGCTGAAATTATGATCTTTACCAAAAGCTGTTTTACTTCCTTTTGAGATTAAATTTTTAAAAACTTTTTCTTGCGTTTTATGAGGTTTATTAGCCCATTTATAGACTTTTTTAGTCGCAATTTTAGCAAACGGAACTGCAAAGAAAGATTTGATACTCATTATTTAAAATCTATAAAATTTATTGGGTTTACGGCATAGCCACCTTTCCATAGTTCGAAATGTAAATGTGGTCCTGTAGTAAGTTCTCCAGTTGAGCCTACACTAGCAATTACTTCTCCAGATTTTACAAAATCTCCTTGTTGTTTTAGTAAATTGCCATTGTGTTTGTAGACAGAAATAAAATCTTTGCTATGTTTTAAGATAATTACATAACCAGTGTCTGCGCTCCAATCAGAAAAAATCACAGTACCATCTGCCGCAGCTTTAATTGGATTGCCTTTTTTAGAAGCAATATCTATTGCAAAATGTTTAGAATTTACATCAAATTCTTGTGATATAATACCTTTTAAAGGTGCAAAAAATACAATTTTTACACTGCTTTTAGCATTATCTAAAAGTGAAAAACGAGTTGCCCTATCTACTTTCTCTCTAAACAAAGAATCTTCTTTTGTTGCGTTCAGTTTACTTTCGTCTATTACAAATTGCCTTGCCTGCACTTGCAGAGAATCTATTTCTTCAGAAGATATTTTTCCCGTCAAAACAGGCTGCAGTGCAATGGTATAATTTTCTAGAATTGTTAATTTTTGTTTTAAAGCTTCTGCATCAAATGTAAGTTGCACAGCATCTGCTTTTAATTGAGAAGATTCATAACCAGGAATATATTCTTTGATTGGTGTAAAGGCAATGAGAATAATAGTTAAAATCACTAGTAAGACCGAAAAAAACCCACCTAAAACAAATACATTTAAACGAGATAGTTTTAAAGAAAATCGTTCTTCAAATGTATTTTCATTTAAAACAACTAACCGGTATTTATCAGTTAGTTTTTGTTTAAATTTACTTTTTTTTGTATTCTTTTTAGCCAAAATAATTGTTTGTGGATTACAAATATACAACGAAAAATTCCTGAAACTATTTTCTGTAAAAATTCATTTCATCTATATAACTCCAGACTTCTTTAGTTAGCATAGGTTTTATGTTCTTGCCATCTTTAATTCCGTTTCTTATCATGGTAGACGAGACTTGCACAATGGGTGCTGCTATTTTATGAATCTGAGGGTGTTCATCAAATTGTGTTGCTATTTTTCCTTCAGAAATTCTCGGATACACATAAATTTTATGATGTTCTAAAATGGTCTCAAAATTCTTCCATTTGTGAAAACTTTTCAAATTATCCTCACCCATAATCAAAGAAAAATCTTTGTCTTTATAAAGGTCAGAAATGTGTGCTAAGGTATATGAAGTATAATTTGGTTGTGGTAGTTTAAACTCAATATCAGAAGGTTTTATGTTTGGATATTCTTCGGTGGCTTTATAAACCAACTCTAAACGATGATGGTTATCGAGAAGAGAATTTTTCTTTTTGAAAGGGTTGTGAGGTGTTACCACCATCCAGATTTCATCTAAATCTGAGTTTTCTACCATGTGATTGGCAATAATTAAATGGCCTACATGAATAGGGTTGAAAGTGCCAAAATATAAACCAATTTTCATTTGAATGTTTTTAGTTATTTATCTAAACCTAAATAAGCACTCATTAAATCTTCTGCTTCTTTTAAAGCAACGTCTAAATCATAATTTTTAATAATTTTGTCAAACTGAGGTGCAGTTGCTAATTCTACAGAAGCTTTTGCAATACGCATATTTATTTTTTCTTCACTTTCTGTTTTACGCTTCTTTAGACGTATTTTTAATTCGTCTACACTTGGTGGTTTTACAAATACAGAGAGTGTTTCTTCGGGATATTTCTTTTTAATTCGTAAGCCTCCAACCACATCAATATCAAAAATAACATGTTTTTTTAATGCCCAAATACGCGCTATTTCGCTTTTTAAAGTGCCGTAAAAATTATCTCTATAAACTTCTTCCCATTCTAAAAACGCATCACTTTTAATTTTATTTTTAAAATCTAAAAGATCTATAAAATAATAGTCTTCTCCGTTTTTTTCAAAACCTCTTGGATCTCTGGAGGTTGCAGAAATAGAAAATTCTAAGTTAAATTTTTCTTGTTTTAATAAATGACGAACAATGGTAGTTTTACCAGAACCAGAGGGTGCTGAAAACACAAATAATTTTCCTTTAAAATCTGACATACAATTTATTATTTGTCATGCTGAACTAGTTTCAGCATCTTATAATTAAAAACTGAAATAAATTCAGTTTACTTTAGTAATCCTAAAGTACGTTTAAAATTTGTTCTTTAATTTGCTCTAGCTCGTTTTTCATTTGAATAACAGCTTTTTGCATTGGTGCATAATTTGCTTTAGACCCCGTTGTATTTATTTCACGGCCCATTTCTTGAACAATAAACCCTAGTTTTTTACCATTAGAATCTTCTGAAGCTAAAGTTTGTAAGAAATAATCTAAATGATTTGCCAAACGAACTTTTTCTTCATTAATATCTAATTTCTCTAAATAATAGATCAACTCTTGTTCAAAACGGTTTTCATCGGTATCTACCTTTAAATCATCAATAGCCTTTTTTAAACGCGTTTTTACATTTTCTACTCGGTCACTATCTAAAGCTTTTACTTCATCTAGATAGGTGTTTATATTTGCTATTCTTTCTCTGAAATCTATTTCTAAAGAAGCAGCTTCATCAATTCTATATTGTACAATTTCTGTAATTGCAATATCTATATTTTTATTGATAAGAGTCCACTCGTTTTCATCTAATTCTTCTCGCTCTGTAGCCAAGGCATCTGGCATTCTTATCGCCATTTTTAATAGCTCAACATCTTCTACAGAATCAATATTAAGAGTACTTCTTAATTGCGCTACATATTGTTTTACAACACTTTTGTTTACTTTGGTAGAAGTTTCGTCTGAAGTCATTTCAACATAAATAGAAAAATCTATTTTTCCACGCACTAAAGCGCTTGCTAATTTTTTACGAACAGCCAATTCCTTTTCTTTATAATAAGAAGGAATTCTAACATTTAAATCTAAATTTTTACTGTTTAAAGATTTAATTTCTATAGTTACTTTTTTGGTAGGCAATTGTAAAACTGCTTTTCCATAACCCGTCATAGATTGAATCATAAAATCGTCATTTTAAATAAGTTGTAAAGATAGTTTTATTTGGTAGATTTTTCTACTTGTTTGGTTACTAAATAAACACCAAAAAAGATTAATAAGGTAGCGAAAAGCTGTATTAAATTTAAAGAATCGCTGCCCACAATTAATGCATAAATGGTAGCAATTACAGGCTGTAAATAAATAAAAACACTTACCGTAGTTGGTTTTAATTTTGACAAACCATATAAATTAAAAAGATAGGTAATACAGGTAGTAAAGAGCAACACAAAACTAATATTCCAATAGATATTTGTAGGAATTTCTTCCCAAATAACAGCCGTTAATTCATTATAACCAAAAGGTATTACAAAAATTAAACCGAATAAATACAACCATTTTATAAATACAATGGGATTGTATTTTTTAACTAAATCTTTTGCCAACACCAAATACAAACCATAAGAGGCCGCATTTAAAAACACTAAAAAATTTCCGAATGCACTGTTTGTGGAGTTCGCGGTAGAAGAATTACCCAATGTAATTAAAAAAAGAGCACCCACTAAACCAATAAATACACCTAAAACGCGTTGTTTTCCAATTGGTTTTCTAATTAAAATGCTAGAAAAAATTAAAACCATTATTGGCGAAGTTACCATCATTACAGAGGCACTAATAGGGCTTGTTAAACTTAATCCTTTAAAAAATGCAAGCATGTTTATTGTAATTCCAAAAAAGGACGCAATCAAGATTTTTTTGTAATCAGATTTTTCTATTTTTTGTTGCTTTATAAACAATCCTGCAGTCCAAAAAATTAAAGTTGCACTAGAAACGCGTAGTAATATAAAACCATAAGGTTTAATATAATTAGGCATTACGTCTTTAGCTATTGTGTACGTTACGCCGTAAATTAATGTAGCTATTGAAACTGCAATTAATGCAAATGTTCTTTGATTCATTAGATAAGGTACCTCTTAAAATTAACGCACAAAGTTGAGAATAAATTTCAAATATTTTTAATAAATTTGTTTACTTATCTTCACAAAATGCAAATACACCACATTTCAGAAAATAATTCTATTTTAAATAAATTTATAGCCGAAATTAGAGACGTTACCATTCAAAAAGATTCTTTACGTTTTAGAAGAAACATTGAGAGAATTGGTGAGGTTTTAGGATACGAATTAAGTAAAAAATTAAGCTATACCTCTAAAGATGTTGTAACACCTTTGGGAATAAAAAAGGTAAATAAAACTACTAATAACATTGTATTATGTTCAGTTTTAAGAGCTGGCTTACCTTTACATCAAGGCTTATTAAATTATTTTGATGCTGCAGAAAATGCCTTTATTTCTGCTTACAGACACCACCCTAATAACGATGCAACATTCGAAATTGTTGTAGAATATTTTGCAGCACCCGAAATAAAGAATAAAACATTATTATTGGCAGACCCAATGCTCGCTACCGGACAAAGTTTGGTTGCCGTTTATGAAGCAATAATAAAGAATGGTGCGCCAAAAGAACTGCATATTGTTGCTGTAATTGCTTCTAGGGAAGGTATCGATTTTATTAAAGCACATTTTCCAGAAAACACACATTTATGGATTGCTGCAATAGACAACGATTTAAACGAAAAAGGATATATTATTCCTGGCTTAGGTGATGCTGGAGATTTGTCTTTTGGAACGAAGCTATAATATAAAAGGTAAAATAATGGCACTTGCTAAAAGCAATACAAATAGTATGTTTTTTACAAAGTTGCTGCCCACACTTTCGAAGCCATTTGCAATAATAATTGCTGCCGGAAACAATAAAAATAATAATTCTGTATTGTTTTTATTCGGAACTAGTAAGGCAAAAGTTAAAGCAACTAGTAAGTTTATTATCAAGAGGATCCAGCTTTTTTTAAATGAGTTATTTACAGAAAATGCTTTTGGAGATTTTAAAAATATAGCTATTACAGAAAGCGTAAGAATAAATATTGTAATCCAATAATATGGGTTTTCTGGCCTAAAAATAAAATTATAAAAGGTGTCAAAATAAAAAAGATTGATAAAAACATATAATTTATCGAACCAAAAGCAATAGGTGAAATAAATAATTAATGGTGTTAAAAATCCAACTATAGGAGCAATTAAAGTATTACTTACTGATTTTTGATGTAAGAAAATTCCAGAATAGATTAAAATACTAAAAACAGCAGTAAAAGGCTCGATAATAAAAAGAATACTTAACCAAAAACCACTGTCAAAGAGTTTTTGTAAGGTGTTCTTTTTAGATTTTAAACTGTATACTTTCCTTATAAATATAAGGTATAATAGCAATGTAATCAGTGTTTTAGTACTGTGTGTAATTGCTGTGAAATAACTAAGTAAAATAGTAAAAGTAAAGAATGCGTAAAAATTATCTAAGGTTAAATTGTTCTTAGTAACTACAAAATTATAAAAGAAGAAAATTACTAAATTTAAACCTAAGAAACAGGTACTTTTAAATAGTAAGGAGAGTTCAAAATCTGCATTACTAAAAAGGGAAAAAGAGGTACTAATAAATATACCAAAAAATAGACTTAAAAGAATTATGAAATTGATTGGCTTAGATTTCCCTAAAAAATTGGCTAGCATTGTTTCTTTTGTTATTTTTGCAACGTAAAGATAATTAAGTTATGATAGCAGGCAATATTTTTAGATGGATTGGTAGTTTATTTACAGATCTTTTATTTCTTCCTTTTAATTGGTTGCGCACTAGTGTGGCTACTCAAGATTTTGGATGGTGGATTTCTAACGCAGTAAACTGGGGTTTTCTAATCGTTTTATTATTCCTATTTAGATATTGGATGAAAGAATCGCGCCGTTTTGTAAAAGAAGGAACAGAAGATAGATCTTAATTTTAGAAATTGGGAAGCAAAAACAAACTAAAACGTTTCAAAGAAAATGAAGCGTTTAAAAATGTCATTCAGCCAACAAGAGAAGAAGTAGTAACTAACTTTGTCCACAAAGGTAAGTGGCATTCTTTTTTTGAAAACAACAATCCTATTGTTGTAGAGCTAGGTTGCGGCAAGGGAGAGTATACCATTGCATTGGCAAGAAAAAACCCAAATAAAAACTACATCGGTATTGATATTAAAGGTGCACGTTTTTGGCGTGGAGCAAAAACGGCGGTTGAAGAAAACTTACCAAATGTTGCTTTTGTAAGAACGCAGATAGAGTTGGTAGATTTTATTTTTGCAGAAAATGAAGTTTCTGAAATTTGGATAACTTTTCCAGATCCACAAATAAAATACCAGCGCACAAAGCACAGAATGACGAATACTTCTTTTCTGAAAAAATACCACCATATTTTAAACGAAGAAGGAATTATGAATCTTAAAACCGATAGTGAATTTATGCACGGTTATACGCTAGGTTTATTGCATGGTGCAGGTCATGAAGTTTTATATGCAAACCATACGGTTTATAAAAATGAAGGTGCTCCAAAAGAAGTAACAGAAACACAGACTTTTTACGAAAACCAGTATTTAGAAGTTAACAAACCTATTACGTATATTCAATTTCGATTGAAGTTCTAGTTTCTACAAATATTGGTATCTTCACGCTGTGAAAAAACCGGACAACTTTTATGATAAAGTTTATAAAACAGCTAGATTAGTTCCTTTTGGCAGAGTAACTAGTTATGGCGCAATAGCGACCTATTTAGGAGCAGCGCGCTCTGCTAGAATGGTTGGCTGGGCAATGAATAATTCACACAATCAAACAGAAGAAGTTCCTGCACACAGAGTTGTAAATAGAAAAGGATTACTTACAGGAAAGCATCATTTTGGCGGCACAAATTTAATGCAACAATTGTTAGAAAATGAAGGTATTGTTGTTGTAGAAAATCAGATTCAAGATTTTGAGAAAGTCTTTTGGAACCCTATAGATTTGTAATCTTTATACTTTAGAAACTGATAAAAATAGTGCCTATAATAGGCATCTATTAAATCATAAATAATCGCAATCTACAAGCTTTATTTTTTGAAGAGTAAGCCGTACCTTTGCAATTAAGATTAAATAAAAATAAGACGTGAGTTTTAAAAAAGAAGATATATACAAAGCATTAGATACTATTACTGCCCCTGGCGAAGGGAAAAGTTTGGTGGAAAATAAAAACATAACAAATATCGTTGTTTTTGGTAACGAGGTAGAAGTAGATGTTACCATTAGTAACCCTACTTTGCAAGCAAAAAAGAAAACGGAAGCTGAGATTACGAAAGTAATTAAAGCCAATGTTTCAGATGCTATTCAGGTGAAAATTAATTTAAAAGTTGAAAAGCCTGCAGTTAAAGAAAACCCAAATCAAATTAGAGGGAAAGAAATTCCAAATATAAAAAATATCATTGCAATTGCTTCTGGTAAAGGGGGTGTTGGCAAATCTACTATTACAGCAAATACTGCAATTTCTTTGGCAAAAATGGGTTTTAATGTAGGTGTTTTAGATGCAGACGTTTATGGTCCATCACAACATATTATGTTTGATGTTGAGAAAGCAAAACCACTTTCTGTAAATATAGAAGGTCGTTCTAAAATGAAACCTGTAGAGAGTTATGGTGTGAAATTATTATCTTTAGGGTTTTTCACAGATCCAGGTCAAGCAGTAATTTGGCGAGGGCCAATGGCTTCAAAAGCATTAAAACAATTAATTTTTGATGCAGATTGGGGAGAATTAGACTTTTTACTGATCGATTTACCTCCAGGAACAGGAGACGTGCACTTATCTATTGTACAAGCCTTACCTATCAGTGGTGCAGTAATCGTAAGTACACCTCAAAATATTGCCTTGGCAGATGCTAAAAAAGGAGTTGCTATGTTTCAACAAGAAAACATTAACGTTCCTGTTTTAGGTATCATAGAAAACATGGCGTATTTTACACCAGAAGAATTGCCAAATAATAAATATTATATTTTTGGTAAAGACGGCGCAAAGAATTTAGCAGAAGATATTAAAACAAAGTTTTTAGGTGAAATTCCTTTAGTGCAAAGTATTCGAGAGTCTGGAGATGTTGGACGCCCTGTAGCAATGCAAAATGGTACTGTTTTAGAAAAATCTTTTAATGAGATTACAAAAGAGATGGTAGCAGAGTTATTAAAAAGAAACCAAAATTTACCTCCAACAGAAGTTGTTAGAATTACAACAATGAGCGGGTGTAGTGCAGTTAAAAAATAAATTATGACAGCAGAAGAAACCTTAGACAATGTAGAAAAAGCGTTAGAAGAAATTCGGCCATTTTTAATGAGTGATGGTGGGAATATTAAGCTTTTATCAATAGAAGATGAAATTGTAAAAATACAATTAGAGGGTGCTTGTATCAGTTGTTCTGTAAATCAAATGACTTTAAAAAATGGTGTGGAAGCAACTATTAAAAAGTATGCACCACAAATAGTAGCGGTAATAAATGTAGCTTAAAATCTGATTTTAAAATTAGATTATTTTAAAATAATTAAAAAACGTAATTGCGAGGAACGAAGTAATCTCATAAAATAAAGAGCCTACTTCGTTCCTCGTACTAACGAAAAATAAAGAAAATGATTACAACAGATATTTTAATTATTGGTGCAGGACCTACAGGTTTGTTTACCGTTTTTGAAGCAGGATTATTGAAACTACGTTGTCATTTAATAGATGCATTGCCACAAGCTGGTGGTCAATGTTCAGAAATTTATCCTAAAAAACCTATTTATGATATTCCTGCATATCCAGAGATTTTAGCAGGAGACTTAACAGATAAGTTGTTAGAGCAAATTAAACAATTTGAACCTGGTTTTACTTTAGGAGAACGTGCAGAAACTATAGAAAAACAAGAAGATGGAACCTTTGTTATTACTACAAATAAAGGTACAAAACATCATGCAAAAGTTGTTGCTATCGCTGGTGGATTGGGTTCTTTCGAACCAAGAAAACCACCGATTCCTAATATTTTAGATTTTGAAGATAAGGGAGTTGAATATATTATTAGAGATCCAGAATTTTACAGAGATAAAAAAGTGGTGATCTCTGGTGGTGGAGACTCTGCTTTAGATTGGGCAATATTCTTAACAGATGTGGCTTCATCTGTAACTTTAATTCATAGAAGAAACGAATTTAGAGGTGCTTTAGATTCTGTAGACAAAGTACAAGAATTAAAGGATGCTGGAAAAATTATCATGATTACACCAGCAGAAGTAAAAGGAATTTTGGGAACGGATAAAGTAACAGGTGTTTCTTTAATTCAAAACGGAGGAGAAGAATTCACGATTGAGACAGATCATTTTATTCCGCTTTTTGGATTGTCTCCAAAACTAGGACCTATTGGAGATTGGGGACTAGAGATCGAGAAAAATGCCATTAAAGTAAACAATGCTTTAGATTATCAAACTAACATACCCGGAATTTATGCTATTGGGGATGTAAATACCTATCCTGGGAAATTGAAATTAATTCTTTGCGGCTTTCATGAGGCAACATTAATGTGTCAGAGTGCTTATAAACGTATTTTTCCTAATAAAAAATATGTCATGAAATATACAACCGTTGGAGGTGTAGATGGTTTTGATGGCACAAGAAAAGAGGCTCCAAAAGCAGTTGTTAAAAAGATTGAATAATTTCTATAAACCTAAATTTTCTTTATACTTTTCTTACCTTTGTTATATTAACGAAATCGATTGAGATGTATTTAGATTTATTATCACACTTAAAGTTTTTAATGAAGCGCAATCCAGAATGATTAAATAAATGAATTTTAAATCATTTATTTTTTTAATCATTTAATAGAAAAACATGCCTTTTTATCATAAACTAGGGAACATTCCACCCAAAAGACACACGCAATTTCGTAAAAAAGACGGAACTCTATATTACGAACAATTGTTTGGTACAATTGGTTTCGACGGAATGTCTACCAACTCCTATCATGAGTACAGACCAACAATGGTTAAAAAAATTGGAAAGCAATATTCGGTAAAACCAATAATTGCAAAAGCCAATAACATTCAATCTTATAGGTTTCGCGGATTTCAAGTGCCGCCAGAAGACGATTATCTAGAAAGTAGAAAAATTGTTTTAACAAATTCAGATTGTAATATCATTTTATCGGCGCCAAAAAAATCGACTACAGATTATTTCTATAAAAATACAGATGCAGACGAGGTGATTTTTATTCACAAAGGAAGTGGAAAATTAAGAACACATCTTGGAAATATCGATTTTAAATATGGAGATTATCTAGTAATTCCGCGTGGTATTATTTACAAATTAGATTTTGATGATGAGAATAATAGACTTTTTATTGTAGAGTCTTATTCGCCAGTATACACACCAAAACGCTATAGAAATTATTTCGGACAACTACTAGAGCATTCTCCTTTTTGCGAGCGAGATATCCGAAGACCTTATGAATTAGAAACAAATTATGAATTAGGAGACTTCTTAATCAAAGTAAAAAAACAAGGTGAAATAACAGAAATGACATACGCTTCGCATCCTTTTGATGTAGTTGGCTATGACGGTTATAATTATCCGTATGCATTTTCAATTCACGATTTTGAGCCAATAACGGGTAGAATTCATCAACCGCCACCAGTGCACCAAACTTTTGAAACCAATGCGTTTGTAATTTGCAGTTTCGTGCCACGTATGTATGATTACCATCCAGATTCAATTCCTGCGCCATACAGTCATAGCAACATCGATTCAGATGAGGTTTTATACTATGTAGATGGCGATTTTATGAGTAGAAACGACATTGATCAAGGGCATATTTCTTTACATCCATCAGGAATTCCGCATGGGCCGCACCCCGGAACAGCAGAAAAAAGCATCGGAAAAACAAAAACTGAAGAATTGGCCGTGATGGTAGATACTTTTAAACCCTTGCAGGTTACAGAAGAAGCTATGAAAATTGCCGATGAAGAATATTATAAATCTTGGTTAGAGTAAAATAATTAGTAGAAGCTATTTCCTGCTTTTCGCTATATCTTTTTGTGAAAAACAAAAAGTATGCCGCTGCAATCAGGGCTAAACTTGTTTGAAAAAACATAGCTTTAATTAAATAACTCATTTATAAATACAAAGACGACATAGTTTTTTATAACCTATGCCATCTATAAAATAAAAAAATGTCAAAAGAAATAAAGTCAGTAGATTACGGTTTAGAAAAAATATTTGAAGGTGCACAAGATTTCCTTCCGTTGTTAGGAACAGATTATGTAGAATTTTATGTAGGTAATGCAAAACAAGCAGCACATTTCTATAAAACAGCCTTTGGTTTTCAATCCTATGCATATCGCGGATTAGAAACAGGTTCTAAAGATGCTGTGAGTTATGTCTTAACACAAGACAAAATCAAATTAGTTTTAACCACTCCTTTAAATAGTAAATCACCAATCAACGATCATATTGTAAAACATGGAGACGGCGTAAAAGTAATTGCTCTTTGGGTAGAAGACGCAAGAAAAGCTTATAAAGAAACCACTTCTAGAGGAGCAGTTTCGTATATGGAACCAACTATAGAATCAGACGAATACGGTGAAGTGGTAAGAGCAGGGATTTATACCTACGGAGAAACGGTACACATGTTTGTAGAACGTAAAAACTACAACGGAGCCTTTTTACCAGGTTTTCAAAAATGGGAATCCGCTTACAATCCGCCAAGTGCAGGTTTAAAATACATAGACCATATGGTTGGCAATGTAGGTTGGAATCAAATGGATGTTTGGGTAAAATGGTACGAAGATGTTATGGGATTTGAAAACTTTTTATCTTTTGATGACAAGCAAATTCACACAGAATATTCTGCATTAATGAGTAAAGTAATGTCTAACGGAAATGGTAGAATTAAGTTTCCAATAAACGAACCAGCAAAAGCCGCAAAACGTTCTCAGATTGAAGAATATTTAGACTTTTATGAAGGTTCAGGTGTACAACACATAGCAGTTGCAACAGATGATATTATAAAAACAGTTTCTCAATTAAAGGCAAACGGAGTAGAATTCTTATCAACACCACCTGCGGCATATTATAAGTCAGTTCCTGGAAGATTACAAGAGTTTAGCCACGAATTAAGGGAAGATATAGAAAAGTTAATGGCTTTAGGTATTATGATTGATGCAGATGAAGAAGGTTATTTATTACAAATTTTTACAAAACCAATAGAAGATAGACCAACGTTGTTTTTTGAAGTTATTCAAAGAATGGGAGCCCGCGGATTTGGTGCAGGAAACTTTAAAGCACTTTTTGAATCTATTGAAAGAGAACAAGCAAAAAGAGGAACGTTATAATATAGATACCCCTTCAAGGCTTCAAAAACCTTGAAGGATAATATCAATAGATAAATGAATGATCCATTAAAATTAGTAATCAACTTAGTTGAAAACAAAACAAAAGGAAACCCTATCCTTAAAATAGTAGTGTATTCAATCTTAATATTATGCCTTATCTTAATTCTTAATTCTTAGTTCATTAATAATGCATTTCAGTAAATAAGCAAAGTTTAAAAAAGTATTGTTTATTTGTTATGAGTTCAATTTTAAATAAAAATGGAAAGAGAAGAAATACTAAAAGCAATAGAAGAAAAGTATGATAAATTAGGCGTCCCTGTAGATGCAATGTTAGAGGGCCTTTTGTGGAGCACCCCAATTACCTATTGGGACTATATTCAGACAGATGCGCTTTTAGGTTTACAAACACCAAGAACTACACAGCCAGATGAAATGGTTTTTATCATGTATCATCAAGTGAATGAGTTGTTGTTTAAAATGATTTTATGGGAAATTGATCAAGTTGCTAAAACCATAGAAGTTTCTGCAGATAAATTCACAATGCATTTAAATAGAATTAGCAGATACTTTGACATGCTGTCTACTTCTTTTTCTGTGATGGCAGATGGCATGGAAAAAGAACAATATTTAAAATTTAGAAATACATTAACGCCTGCAAGCGGATTTCAATCTGCACAATATCGTAAAATCGAATTTGCTTCTACAGAACTTATTAATTTAATAGACGCACGTTATAGAGATTCTATTGATCGTAATTCTTCTTTTAAAAATGCATATAATCATTTGTATTGGCAAGCTGCAGGTAAAAATTATACAACAGGGCAAAAATCGACGTTATTAAATCTTTTTGAGAAAAAATATATGGGAGATTTTATAGATTTCATGGAAGATTACAATACTATTAATTTGTCGTTAAAATTTAAGCAATTACCCAAAGATATCCAGTTAAATCCGGAACTTATAAAAGCGATGCGTCATTATGATTATACCGTAAATGTAAAGTGGGTGCTAGCGCATTACAATGCCGCAGGTAAATACTTAGGTGGAAAAGAAAAAGATTTAGAAGCAACTGGCGGTAGTAGTTGGCGTAAATATATGCATCCAAAGTATCAACGAAGAATCTTTTACCCTTATTTATGGAGTCAAGAGGAGTTGAAAAATTGGGGAACCTTCTAAATAAGTAATACTCTTTAATATTTACTGCAGTTTGTTTTTAAAAACGGATAGTTATAATTATTCTAAAATAATTGTTAAAAGTCATTTACAATATATTCGTAAATGACTTTTTCTTTTTCTGGATGGTCATTGTCAAAACTTTTTTATAAGTTTGACGCTTATGAAAATAAGCAAATTAATTATTTGTGGTCTTCTTTTAACTTTTACATGTTTTTCACAAGAAAAGAAAGAGGCTTTTAAAGGGGGAGAATGGTTGCGTTATAAAGTAAGTTATAGTGGTTTTTTTCGCGCCGGAACTGCAGTTTTAGAGCTTAAAGAAACAAATCTAAACGGAGAGACAGTTTTTTATTCAAAAGGCACTGGTTGGACCTCTGGATTGATAAAATGGTTCTTTAAAGTAGATGATCTTTATGAAAGTTATTTTGATAAAGCACCAATTAAACCTATTCTTTTTAAAAGAAAGATTAATGAGGGTGGGTATGAAAAACATCGAATAACGAAGTTTGATTATACTTCTAATACAGCATATATTCAAGATTTTAAAAATCAGAAAGATACTACAGTGGTTTTTTCTAAAGTACAAGATATACTTTCTTTATTTTACTATCTAAGAACGCAAGATGTAAAAAAATTTAAAAAAGGAGATAAGTTATTAATAGATATGTTCATAGATTCTCAAGTGTATCCTTTTAAACTTCAATTTTTAGGAAAAGAGGTTATAAAAACGAAATTTGGAAAAGTAAAATGTTTAGTATTTAGACCATTAGTGCAGTCTGGTAGAGTTTTTAAAGCAGAAGAAAGTGTAACCCTTTGGATATCCGACGATGCGAATAAGGTGCCAATTAAAATCAAAGCAGATTTAGCTGTGGGTTCTTTAAGAGCAGATTTAGATGCTTATAAAGGTTTGGCTAATAAATTTAAAACAGCTGATTAAACGCTCAGGAAAATTAATTAAAATTTAACGAAACCGTTTAAGGAACTTCCTTGTTTAGATTTAAAATAAATCAATTTTATTTGTACTTTTGGGTGCTTAATATAATTACTCCCATTTTTTTGAAAAATATCATTTACCTATTATTCTTGTTTTGTACTTTTTCTGCTTGCAAAGGTGAAGGAGAAAACAAAGAAGCGGTTTTAAAACCAAAACCAAAACCAGTATATAAATATGGTTTTAAGGTAGCAGATTATAAAGTTATTTTAGATACTATAAAAAGCGGAGAAAGTTTTGGAGCTATTTTAGACAGACACCACGTAGAATATCCGAAAATCAGTAAAATCGCAGGCGCAATAAAAGATGTTTTTGATGTAAGAAGGGTAAGAGCAGGTAAGCCTTATATGATTTTATCAAGTAAAGATTCTTTGGAAGAAGCAAAAGTTTTTATTTACAAAAATGATAAGATTAGAGCTACTGTTATAGATTTTAAAGATTCTATCTTTAAAGCATACACCTACCTTCAACCTATAAAAACAATAGAGAAAATTGTAGAAGGTGAAATATATTCAAATCTTTCTAATGCAATGGATAGTTTGCATTTAAACCCTAATTTAACTTGGAGAATTGCAGATATTTATGCTTGGACACTAGATTTTTATAAACTTCAAAAAGGAGATTCTTTTAAGCTTATTTTCGAAGAGAAATTTATAAATGATACTGTTTTTGCTGGGTATGGGGATGTTAAATCAGCTGTTTTTAATCATAATAAGAGAGATTTATATGCTTTTAGGTTTCTTGCAGATTCTATTTTGAATATTCATGAGTATTATGATGATAATGCGAAAATGCTGCGCAGTCAGTTTTTAAAATCTCCAATAAAATTTCAATATAGAATTTCATCTAGATATAATTTAAAAAGAAGAATTGCTTACTACGGAAATAGAGTAAAGCCTCATAAAGGCACCGATTTTGCTGCAAGAGTAGGCACCCCTATTATAGCTACGGCTAGTGGCACTGTTTCAGAATCTAAGAGAAAAGGCGGTAACGGTAATTATGTAAAAATAAAACACAACGCCACATATAGTACGCAGTATCTGCATATGAAAAGGCGTAAAGTTAAAAGAGGACAATACGTAAAGCAAGGAGATGTTATTGGCTGGGTTGGTATGACAGGAAATACTGGAGGACCTCATGTTTGTTACCGTTTCTGGAAATATGGCAGACAGGTAGATCCTTTAAGAGAAAAACTACCTGCGGCAAAACCTATGAATAAAAGTATAAAACCAGCGTTTTTTGATTTCATAAAACCTTTGAAATCTCAAATAGATAAAAATCAATTACAAATAAAAGAAACGATAGTAACTGTAAAATAAGTTGCTTAAAATTTAGAAAATGGCTTTAAAAAACATCAATCCTACCAAGACTCAAGCTTGGGGAAAACTAACAAATCACTTTAATGAAAATAAGAACATTAACATTAAAGACTTGTGTAAAGATAAAAATAGAACTGCAGATTTTTCTTTAGAATTAGGAGATTTATCAGTGGATTTTTCAAAAAATAGGATTACTAAAGAAACTATTGGACTGCTAGTAGAATTGGCAAAAGAAGTAGACTTAAAGGATGCTATTGAAAAACAATATGTTGGAGCAGTAATTAACGTTACCGAAGGTAGAGAAGTTTTACATACTGCTTTAAGGAGTAATTCTGAAGAACCAATTCTAATTGATGGAAAAAATATAAAGCCACAAATACAAACTGCTTTAAGAAAAATTAGAAGCTTTAGCAATAAAGTTATTTCGGGTAAATGGAAGGGGTATTCAGGTAAATCTATAACAGATATTGTAAATATTGGTATTGGAGGATCTGATTTAGGACCAGATATGGTTGTAGAATCACTTCAATATTATAAAAATCAGTTAACTACACATTTTGTATCTAATGTAGATGGAGACCATGTTTCTGAGGTGATTAAAAAGCTAAATCCAGAAACAACTTTATTTGTAATTGTATCAAAAACCTTTACAACGCAAGAGACTATTACAAATGCAGAAACCTTAAAAAATTGGTTTTTAAAGTCGGCAACTATTTTTGATATTCCAAAACATTTTGTGGCAGTCTCAACAAACTTAGAGGCGGTAGATAATTTTGGAATTGACAAAGCCAATGTTTTTCCGATGTGGAATTGGGTTGGTGGTCGTTTTTCTTTATGGTCTGCAGTAGGGTTATCTATTAGTTTATCTGTTGGTTATGATAATTACAGAGCTTTATTAGATGGTGCAGAAGAAATGGACTTGCACTATAAAAATACAGACTTCGAAAATAATATTCCTGTAATATTAGCCTTGTTAAGTGTTTGGTATAATAATTTTTATGAGGCAGAGACAGAGGCCGTTTTACCCTATTCTCAGTATTTAAAAAAGCTTCCAGACTATTTACAACAAGCCATTATGGAAAGTAACGGTAAAGGTGTAGATAGAAACGGAGATACCATAGATTACCAAACAGGAACAATTGTATGGGGAAGTACAGGTACAAATATGCAACACGCATTTATGCAATTAGTACACCAAGGTACAAAGTTAATTCCTGCAGATTTTATTGGGTATAAAGAGTCATTATACGGTTTAACAGATCATCACAAGAAACTAATGGCAAATTATCATGGTCAAATAGAGGCATTGGCTTTTGGTAAATCAAAAGAAGAGGTTTATTTAGAGCTAAAGTTTTCAGGAGAAGAAGATAAAATTGCAAAATTATTACCATTTAAAGTTTTTGAGGGGAATAGGCCAAGTAATTCTGTTCTTTTTGACAAGCTTACACCGCATTCTCTAGGTAAATTGATTGCGCTTTACGAACATAAAATTTATACTCAAGGAATTTTATGGAACATTTATAGTTATGACCAATTTGGTGTAGAGCTAGGAAAAGAATTGGCTAAAAAATTATTAAATACCCATTAATTATAGGTTGAGGTAATTAAAACTTTAAGAAATTAACCAGTTTTATCTGGTTTGTTAATAATTTGTTAATATAAAAACTGTTTAATTATTAGTTTTAATATCAATTAAGGTATATTTGGGTATCTTAATTTTTTGTTAAATCTTAACTTTAAATTAACATAAATACTCTGTAAAAGGAAGATTTTTGCAGAAACTAATAATACTAATTCAAACTTAAACAATGAAAAATTTTAAAAACTTATTATTTGTAGCACTGTTCTTTATAACAGCTACAGTTTTAGGACAAACTAAAATTACAGGTACGATTGTAGATGAAACCAATCAACCGTTACCAGGTGCAAGTGTTCTTGTAAAAGGAACAACAAACGGAACCTCAACAGATTTTAATGGTAAATTTACTTTACAAGCAAAATCTGATTCTGGTGCTATCGTAATTTCTTTTATCGGTTACAGTTCAAAAGAAGTTGTATTTTCTTCTTCAAAAAACAGTTTAACAGTTCAATTAGCTCCAGACGCTGGGTCTTTAGACGAAATAATTGTAATGTCTTCTTCTTTCGCAATAGATAGAAAAACACCAGTGGCAGTTTCTACAATTAAAGCGGCAGACATTGAAAGAAAATTAGGGTCTCAAGAATTCCCGGAAGTATTAAAATCTACTCCAGGAGTATATGCTACCAAATCTGGTGGTGGTTTTGGAGACGGTCGTATTAACTTACGTGGTTTTAATTCTGAAAATGTTGCTGTTATGATTAACGGAGTGCCTGTTAATGATATGGAAAATGGTAGAGTATATTGGTCTAACTGGGCAGGTTTGTCTGACGTTACGGCTGCAATGCAAGTTCAAAGAGGTTTAGGAGCTTCTAAAGTAGCTGTGCCTTCTATTGGAGGAACTATTAACATCTTATCTAAAACTTCAGACATTGAAAAAGGAGGTAATGTAATGGCTTCTACTGGAAATGATGGGTACCAAAAATATGGTTTTACTTTATCTACTGGTTTAATGGATAATGATATCGCTGCAACTGTTTCTTTTGCTAGAACTACAGGAGAAGGATATGTAGATGGAACGCAATTTAATGGATATAACTACTTTGTAAACTTCACAAAAAATATAAATGACAATCACAAATTATCATTTACAACCTTTGGAGCGCCACAAAGACATGGTCAAAGACAAAACATGAGCACAATAGCTGCTTACAGAAACGCAGAATCAGGAAATCGTTTTAATCCAGATTGGGGTTATAAAGATGGACAAGTAACACATATAGAAGATAATTTTTATCACAAATCTCAAACATCTTTGAACCATTATTGGAACATTAGTGATGTTTCTTCTTTATCTACTGCTGCATATATGTCTTATGGCTCTGGTGGTGGTGGCGGAACCGCGGGTACTAACAGAGATTTATTTGGTGTTAGATTAGGTGGTTCAGACCAACCAGTAGATTTAGATAATATTGTTTCAATAAACAGAGCAAATGGTGCTTTAGGTTCTGAAGCAATTTTAAGAGCTTCAAGAAATGATCACGAATGGTTTGGTGTTTTATCAACATTTAAAACAGAACTTGCAGATGGTTTAGATTTAATTGCAGGTGTAGATTGGAGATCATATACAGGAAAACATTTTAGAGAAGTTACAGATCTTTTAGGGGGTCAATATTATCTTGATGATAACAACGTAAACAATCCAAATGCAGCTTTACGTGTTGGGGAAAAAATGGGGTATAACAACGACGGTAAAGTTGGTTGGTTAGGTTTCTTCGCTCAATTAGAATACGGAACAGATAATTTTAACGCTTTTGTGTCTACTTCTGTTCAAAGAAGTACTTACCAAAGAATAGAGCATTTCTTATATGATTTAAGTACAGATGCTGGTAAAGATTTAGCAACTTCTGAAAAGATAAGCTTAAATGGATACAGTATTAAAGGGGGTGCAAACTTCAAATTAGATGATGTACAAAATGTTTTTGCAAACATTGGTTATTTTGAAAGACCAGCTACATTTAATGCAGTTTTTAACGGTTACAACAATACCAAGGTAAATAGAGATGCAGAAAACGAAAAGGTTTTCAGTATGGAATTAGGGTATGGTTTGAGAGGTGAAAAATTCGCAGCTAATATTAATTTATACAGAACGCAATGGAAAGATAGAACATTTACAAGAAATGTTAGAGCTCAAGAAACAGGAGCTGAAGATTATACAGCAAATTTATTAGGTGTTGATGCATTGCATCAAGGTGTTGAGTTTGACTTTACATACAAACATTCTGATAAATTAAACTTTACAGGGATGCTATCTTTAGGAGACTGGAAATGGGATAATGATTTAGTAGATGTTCCTATTTTTGATGAAAATCAAAGTCAAGTTGATACTATTTCTCTTCCAATTGCTGGATTAAGAGTTTCAGATGCAGCTCAAACCACAGCAGCTTTAGGAATGTTGTATAAGTTTTGGGACAAGACAAGTGTTACTTTAGATTACAACTACTTTACAGATTTATATGCTAGAATAGATGTTTTAAATTATGCTAATGCAGCTACAAGACCAGATGATTCTTGGAAAGCACCTAGTTACAATACAATGGATGCTAGTTTACGTCACGGGTTTAATTTAGGAGAATTTGACACTACTGTTACATTTCGTGTAAACAACTTATTTGATACAGAATATGTAGCTGATGCAATTGATGCTTCAGACCCATTAGTGTTCTTTGGTTTTGGTAGAACATTTAGTTTAAGTGCAAAAATTAAATTTTAAAAAACTTTAAAAATGAAAAAAATATTTTATTCTTTCGCAATCCTTTCTTTGTTGTTTACTTCGTGTAACCCAATGGAAGACATTTATTCAGAAATTGACGCTACAGAAACAGTTATTTCTGGTGAAGCAACATTTACTTTAACAGACGCAGATTATGATGCGTTAGATTTAAACTACGGTAACTTTAGTTCTTTAGATGATGCTAAAGCAGATTTACCTGATTTTTTATCAGGTAAGTATCCAGCATGGGGAGCAGAATCTTTGGCAGCAGTAACTTTTAAGTTATACAATAAGGTAAATACATATAGCAAAAATATCTATGCATTATCTGATGCAGAGCACAATGCAATCACAGGAAAGACATATGGAAACTTTGACAGGTCTTATCATGTTACAAATTATCTAGAAGCAACTTATCCTGATGCCTCTGAAGGAGATTTCTATTCTTTAAAATATCGTTTTTATGCAGGAGGAGAATCTACCTTAACAGATGGCTTTGTTTTTGAAAATTCGGAATGGACAAAAATTACTGGGTTTACTCCTGATAATTATAACGATATGGGTGAATCATATCCAAACTTTTCAAGTCATGATGAAGCAGAGATTAAAATACCTGTTGCACTTATAGATGTATATAAATTTGCTGCTAAACAAGCAGGTGATATCGTTACTGCGATGTATGAATTGTATAAAGGAGGTGGTGTTACAAAAAGTTATACTGCAAACTACATCTTTGATGGTAGTTCTTGGTCAAAATATACAAACACTATAAATGAAACAATTAAGTTTGGTCATGATGGTACTACTTGGGTGCCAGATAATACAATTAAATATACCTTAACTGGTGCTGATTATACTTTAGTTGGAAACGGTAACTATGGTAACTTTGATGTAAGAGCTGGTAAAGATGAAGAGCAAGAGTCTGTTCGTTTAGATAAAGTAAATACTATTTTATTAAACAACTTCCCTTCTGATGCTGAAGGTCAAAAATATATTGTTTCTTATAATATATATAACGGAGCGGCAGGAGTTTGGTCTCTTGCAGTTATTAAAGAAGGTGGTGCATACGTAATGCAGTAATTTACAACTATTTTAATAAAATTTCTTAAACCACCTATTTCGATACTTCGAAATAGGTGGTTTTTTGTGCATAAAAATTAGTAGCTTTGTAGCAACGACAAACTAATTATTATTATGAAAAATGTTCACTCTTATTGGGCTTATTTAGTGCTTGCTATCTTAATATTCGCAGTAGTAAATGCAGTTATTGGGGTTGCCAAAAAGAAAAAATTCACAGACAAAGATTTACGTGTTGGCTTATTCGCGTTAATTGTTTCTCATATCCAATTATTAATAGGCTTGGTTTGGTATTTCATGTCGCCTTGGTTTAGTGCATTAACGGAAGATGCGGGTGCAGTAATGAAAGAAAAATCTTTGAGATTATTGGCAGTAGAGCACCCAGTAATGATGATTCTAGCAATCGTTTTTATAACTATTGGCTGGTCTAAGCATAAAAAGAGAACAACAGATAATGCAAAGTTTAAAACATTTGCAATTTTTTACGGAATAGGTTTATTATTAATGCTGTCAAAAATTCCTTGGAACAACTGGTTATAGTAACGATCATTCCGCAGCTCTAAGTTATAAACATAGGAAGCTATATTATATTTATATGAAGATTTTAAGCTATATATTATCTCCAATTTTTGCATTCGTATTTTTTTTGTTGTTGATTATTTTTCACCCATTGCAATGGATTGGACTAAATGTTTTTGGTTATAAAGGACACAAGCTCGCTGTAGATGTTATGAACTGGGTTTTAGTAAAATCTCTTTTAGTGTTAGCAATACGAGTTAAAGTAGAAAACAAGTACGAGTTACCTTTGAATACAACACTTGTTTTTGTATCAAATCATCAAGGAATATTTGATATTCCGCCAATTATTTCTTCGTTTAAGAAACACCACCCTAAGTTTGTTTCAAAAATTGAATTAGGAAAAGGTATACCAAGCATTTCTTATAACTTGCGTAAAGGAGGTGCAGCCTTAATTGATAGAAAGGATGGAAAACAATCAATTGCTACTTTAGTTGATTTTGCAAAGAACATTAACAAAAATAAATGGTCTGCCGTGATTTTTCCAGAAGGAACAAGAAGCAGAAATGGCAAATCAAAATCATTTGCTCCAAACGGATTAAAAATAATTACAAAGTATAATAAAGAAGGTTATGTTGTACCTTTAACTATTAATAATTCTTGGAAGGTATTTAAGTATGGCAAATTTCCATTTGGTATCGGAATTCCAATAACCATTACAACGCACAAACCAATTAAAATTAATACTTTGCCATTTAAAGAGTTATTAGAAAAAACGGAAACCACTATTAAAGAACATATAAAATAAAAAATTATGTCTATAAAAAATATAAGAAAAGAAGTAATGCTAACCCTAGAAAAAAGTATGCAGAGCTTTATGGATACCTATTTAATTCCTGCAGAAAAAATATGGCAGCCAACAGATTTTTTGCCGAACTCGCAAAAAGATTCATTTATAACGGAAGTAGAAGAAATTAGGGAAATTTCTAAAGAATTACATGATGATTTTTGGGTAGTTTTAGTGGGAGATACAATTACAGAAGAAGCTTTACCAACTTATGAATCTTGGTTGTTAGATTTAGACGGTATAAATCAAGATCCAGACAATGGTTGGGCAAAATGGATACGAACTTGGACTGCAGAAGAAAATAGACATGGAGACGTTTTAAATAAGTATTTATACTTATCTGGCCGTGTGAATATGCGTGAAGTAGAAATTTCTACACAACATTTAATTGCAGACGGTTTTGATATTGGTACCTCAACAGATCCTTATAAAAACTTTGTGTACACTACTTTTCAAGAATTAGCAACCTATGTTTCTCATAACAATGTAGCTAAAATTGCAAAGAAAAAAGGACACAAAGCCTTGGGTAAAATGTCTAAAATTATTGCAGGAGATGAAATGCGTCATCACCAGGCATATTCGCATTTTGTAAAAGAAATTTTTAAGATAGACCCAAGTGAAATGATGTTGGCTTTTCAACACATGATGAAGCATAAAATTATAATGCCTGCATTACATTTAAGAGAATCATTTGGAGCTAAAGGTACTGCGTTTGATGATTTTTCGGCTGTAGCTCAGAGAGTAGGAGTTTATACAGGTTTCGATTATGTAGATATTTTGAAGAAATTAAATACGATGTGGGAAATTGATAAGATTACAAATCTTACACCGGAGGCAGAAAAAGCAAGAGATTATTTAATGAAGTTGCCAGATAGAATGTATAGAATTACAGAACGAATTGTAATTCCAGATACAAAGTTTAACTTTAAATGGATGTTACCAGCATAGTTTTTATGTGCTAAAAAATAGAAAGACCCCTCATTTTTAAAATGAGGGGTCTTTTTTTAATTTTTATATAAATCTATTTCAAAAAGACAAACAGGTGCAAGTTTATAATGCTCTGGTAAATTAGAAGTGTTTTTTAAATTAAATAGTCCAAGAAAATGAAACCCAGCATTTTTATAATGGGTAATTAGATTTTTGTTTTCACCCAAAGTATCTAATCTAATAAATTGGATCTCTTTTTTTAGTGCATATTCTTTAGCCCAATTTGTAATAGTAGCAATATAATTGTTTCCTCTAAAGTTAGGATTTACAGCAATTCTATGAATATAGACTGCACTATCTGTATTGCTGTCTTCCCAAATTTGTTCATCTGAAAAAGTAATTGTCCAAATACACACCACTTCATTATTTACTATAAGCTTGAATTGTCTATTTTCTGCAATTTCATTTAGAACCATTTCTCGGTCAAAATCTGGCCAAACAATTACGGTTTTTTTTTCTCTCTGATAGTTTGAAGCAATTTTATAAAATGCAAATATTTTTTCAATATCTGAAGCGGTAACGTTTTTAATAGTCATAATTCTTATTTAGAATAGTCAATTTTAAAAGAATCCATATCATTCAAAAAACCTAATTTTTTACGAATAGTGTCTTGTTTATTTTTTTCAAGAGTTGCACTTATAATTCCGGCTTCATTTTTTTGTAAGCTAGAAATTTTTGTACCTAAATAGTCTATAATTAAAGAGTTGCCAGAATAGGCATAATCATTTGCATCTTTCCCTGTTATGTTTACCCCAATTACATAACTCATATTTTCTATTGCACGCGCTTTTAAAAGCGTTTTCCAAGCTTTTCCCCTTGGAGCAGGCCAATTGGCCATAAAAATTAAAAGATCGTAATTTTCAGTGTTTCTAGCCCAGACAGGAAAACGCAAGTCATAACAAATTAAAGGACAAATCTTCCATCCTTTATATTCGATAATTATTTTTTTAGTACCAGAGGTATATACCTTGTCCTCTTTAGCCAAAGTAAAAGAATGTCTTTTGTTGTAGGTTTCTATTGCTCCCGAAGGATGCACAAAAATCAAACGATTATAATAGGTATCGTTATCAGAAATAACTAAACTTCCGCAAATAGCAACTTGTTTATTTCTTGCTATTTTTTGCATCCATAAAACAGAAAAACCATTCATTTTTTCAGCAACCCTCTCTGGGTGAATTGTAAAACCTGTAGTAAACATTTCTGGCAATACAATTAAATCTACAGTACGCTCTAAGTCATTTATTTTTTCTTCAAAAAAAGAAATATTTTGTTGTGCGTTTTCCCAAACTAAATCAGTTTGAATTCCAACTATTTTTAAAGTGTTTTGCATTAAAATTAATTTTAAAGATATAACAACTATAAAAGTAAGTTTTTGTAATTTAGAAATCCCAATTGAATACCAAAAAATTCTATGCAATCCTTTATTTCAGAAACCCTAGATTCCATTTTAAAAACTACAAAATCATTTGAAAATGTGGTTTTTATATTGCCATCACAAAGGGCTAAAGTTTTTTTAAAACAAACCTTAAAAGATAAGATCTCTGTTGGGTTTTTACCTGAAGCATTAAATATAGAACAATTTGTGCAACAAGTATCGGGTATCGAAAAAGCAGATAGCATTCAATTACTATTTCATTTTTATACGATTTATAAAAACTTAGAAAAAGAGCCTGATTCTTTTGATACTTTTTCTTCGTGGGCGTTTACAGTGTTGCAAGATTTTAATGAAATAGACCAGCATTTGGTAGACACAAAAGAAATTTTTCTGTACATACGAGATATAGAGCGTTTAAAAAAGTGGTCTGTGACTGGCACCTTTACAGAAACCGAGTTTATGAAAGATCATTATTCTTTCTTAGAAAAACTAAATAACTTCTATCCACCTTTATATCAGTTTTTATTAGAGAAAAAAATTGGATATCAGGGTTTAATGTACCGAGAAGCTTGTAGTAATATTGATGGGTATATTGAAAAAAACGCACATAAGAATTTTTTTTTTATAGGTTTTAATGCTCTAAATAAGGCGGAAGAATTTTTGTTTCAGAAAGTATTAGAAAGCAATAATTCTGATATTTATTGGGATTTGGACGCACTGTTTTTTAAGACCAATCATCAAGCAGGTACTTTTATTAGAAAGTATAAAAAGGAATGGAAATACTACGAAAAAAATCCATTAAAAACTTTGAGTACTTCCTTTTCTGGGCCAAAAAATATTCAAATAATTGGAGCTTCTAAAAATACAACTCAGATAAAATATGCAGGAGAAATTTTAGAAAATTTTACAGATTTTAAAAATACTGCGCTCATTTTAGCAGACGAGACTTTATTGCCAATCACTTTAAATTCTTTACCGAAAAACATCAATGCTATAAACATTACAATGGGGTATCCATTAAAAGATATTCCCACAACAAGTTTGCTTTTTTCTATTTTCCAATTGTTTGTTTCGCAAGAAAAATTACAAAAAACTATTGTAAATGAATTTTACCACAAAGACGTTGTTCGCTTTTTAAAACATCAATCTGTTTACAAACTCCTGTCTGATAAGAATAGTGCTTTAGTAGACAACTTTACAGAAGAAATAGGAAAAGAAAATCTGATATTCATTAGCAAAGCACAAATAGAAAGTATTTTAATAGATACAACTGCACCCGTGAAAAGTGGCATTTCGGCTATCTTTAATTCATACACAACAATCAACGAGTTTTTAGATAGAATTCTAAATTTGATCGCTCTTTTGAAAGAAGATGTAACCACTTTAGAAAAGGAATATTTATTTCGTTTTTATACTGCTTTTACCCAGTTGAAAACGTTGCAAACAGAATATGAGTATTTTACAGATTTAAAGACCTTGTCTTTGTTCTTCAAACAATTAATAAGCTCAGAAACACTTTCTTTTCAGGGAGAGCCGTTAAGAGGTTTGCAATTAATGGGTATGCTAGAAACACGTGTTTTAGATTTTGAAAATATTATATTAAGTTCTACGAATGAAGGTATTTTACCAGCAAGTTCGCAACAAAATTCTTTTATTCCTTTTGATGTGAAAATTGAGTTTGGTTTGCCAACATTTAAAGAAAAAGACGCCATTTTTTCGTATCATTTTTTTAGATTGCTACAAAGAGCAAAAAATATTTTTATCCTCTACAACACAGAACATGACGTTTTTGGAAGTGGAGAAAAAAGTAGGTTTGTAACACAGTTAGAAATGATGAGAGACGATATTATTTATAAAAATATCTCACCAAAAGTGATTCCTAGCAAAACAGCATTAAAAGAAATACCTAAAAATGAAGTTACTTTTGAGCGTTTAAAAGAGTTGGCAGAAAAAGGCATATCACCCTCTGCATTGACCAATTATTTACACAACCCTGTTTCGTTTTACAAACAAAAAATTTTAAAAATTAAGGAGTTTGATAATGTCGAAGAAACTGTTGCTTTTAATACGCTAGGTACTGTTGTGCATGAGGCATTAGACGAGTTATATACACCTTTTGTAGGTAGATTTTTATCTGAAGAGAATGTTTCTATAATGGAGAAAGAAGCAAATAAATTAGTAAAAAAACAGTTTAAAATTCAGTTTAAAAATGGAGATATTTCGACAGGAAAAAATCGTTTAATTTTTGAAGTTGCCAATAGATTTGTCTCTAATTTTTTATTGAAAGAAAAAGAATTGCTAAAAGATAAAAAGAACAAACTAAAAATTATTGCTACAGAAGAAAACTTATCTGCAGAAATAACCATTGAAGGAATTGATTTTCCTGTAAAATTGCACGGTCAAGTAGATAGGGTAGATGAGTTAAATGGTGTTTTAAGAATTATAGATTACAAAACAGGCATGGTATCTAGTACTAATTTACGAGTACCAGAATTTGAGAATTTGCGAGACGAGAAACATTTAAAAGCCATTCAGGTTTTGCTGTATGCCTATTTATTTACTAAGAGTAAAAATTATAATTTTACGCAACCATTAGAGGCAGGGATTTATTCATTTAAAAACTTAAATAGTGGTTTTTTACCAATTGATTTTGCCTTGCCAAGAAAAAAACCAGAGACCAATATTACCGAAGAAAAATTAGAAGAATTTATTACAGAACTTAAAATATATATCAAAGAGATTTACAATCCAGAAATAGATTTTATAGAGCCAGCAGATTTAAGATATTAAATAATTATTTTCCTTTTAAAACTAATAAAGGTACGTTAGAGAAAAACTCTTCTTTAAGAATAGTGTTCTTTTCCCAAAGTTTTTTAAAGAACCCTCTTTTACGTCTAAAAACGCACAACATATCTGGGTTTTGTGATTTTATGTGTTCTAAAACGCCTTGAAAAGTAGTTGCATTTTCTGAGATGGTTAACGTTTTTTCTAACGCTTTTAAATCTTTATGCAGTATTAAATCTTCTTCTGTATAACTAGGAGTTTTAACTAATAATAAATGTACTTCAGTTTTAAACTTTTCAACTATTTGTTGTAGTGGCTTTAAAGCAGTTTTACTTTTTACAATACCAGATTTAAAAGCCATTAAAATGCGAGAGATAGGAATGTATTTATAACCTTCAGGTACTGCTAAAATCGCAAGATTTGTTTTCTTTACTAAGTTCCCTGCAGTTCTTCCTAGAAATAAATTTTCTTTAATAGAGTTACTTTTAGCACCTACAATTACCAAATCTATTTCTAGCTTAGCATCTATAGCAATAACGCTTTCCGAAACACTTCCTTTTGCAGAAATTAATTTAATTGCTACGTTTTTTATATCACAGCCATTTACCATTGTTCGCAGATATAAATTAGTTTCACGTGCTATAATTGCATCAACATTTATTATTGTTCCTGCTTTTGTATAAGAGCTATACGCTCTAAAAACAAACACTTTTGCATTAATTTCTGTAGCAAAATCAATGGCATATTGCAAAGTATTTTGAGCGTTTTCTGTAGATCCTATTGGGACTAATATATGTTTCATATGTAGTAATTTATAGCAGTGCAAAGCTAAGTAATTTTAAGGGAATCTTTTCTTTTTACATTTTTTAGATATGTACATTTGTAAAAATATTTTTTTTGAACACAAGTATTAGTTTTAAGAATATTAACAAACTAGCAATACCAGCATTAATTGCTGGTATTGCAGAACCTATTTTATCTATAACAGATACTGCTATTATTGGTCATATAGATATTAATGCAACAGAAAGTTTAGCTGCAGTTGGTATTGTAGGGGCTTTTATTTCTATGTTAATTTGGGTTTTCGGACAAGTAAGAAGTGCAATTTCATCTATTATTTCTCAATATGTTGGCGCAAATAAGTTAGATGAAATTAAAGAATTACCAGCCCAGGCAATTGCAATGATTGTTGCAGGTAGTTTGCTGGTTTTGGCACTTTCATATCCGTTTTCTAGACAAATTTTTCAATTCTATAATGCCTCAGATCAGATTTTAGAATACTGTATTGCCTATTTTAATATTCGGATTTTCGGTTTTCCTTTTGCACTTTTCGTGTTTGCTGTTTTTGGCACATTTAGAGGTTTACAAAACACTTTTTACCCAATGATAATTGCCATTATTGGCGCCTCTTTAAACATTGTGTTAGATCTTATTTTAGTCTACGGTATTGAAGGTTATATTCCTGCAATGCATGTAGAAGGAGCCGCATATGCAAGTGTAATTGCACAAGTAGTAATGGCCATAATTTCACTAGTTCTATTACTAAAGAAGACAGCTATTTCTTTAAGGTTAAGTTTTACTTTGCATGCAGAAGTCCCTAGACTTTTAAATATGATTGGAAATCTCTTTATTAGAACAATTGCATTAAATGTAGCGTTGTACTTGGCTACATCTTACGCAACAGATTATGGTAAAGAATATATTGCAGCATATACTATTAGCATAAATATTTGGTTATTAGGCGCCTTTATGATAGATGGTTATTCTAGTGCTGGTAATATTTTATCAGGAAAATTATTAGGTGCTAAAGAGTATAAATCTTTAGTTATTTTAAGTAATAAACTTTTCAAATATGGCATTGTAATAGGAACTATAATTGCGGTTTTAGGAGCTTTTTTTTACAACGAAATAGGAAGAATATTTACCAATGAAACCCTTGTTCTAGAGCAATTTTACACTGTTTTTTGGATTGTTTTAATTACGCAACCCATAAATGCTATTACTTTTATTTTTGATGGAATGTTTAAAGGAATGGGAGAAATGAAATATTTAAGAAACCTCTTAATCTTGGCAACAGGTTTGGTTTTTGTACCAACACTCTTATTTTTTGATTATTTAAATTATAAATTAATTGCTATTTGGCTTGCCTTTACATGCTGGATTATTGCACGAGGATTGCCTTTGGTTTTTAAATTTAGAAAGAAATTTATACCCTTAGCTGAAAATCAATAAAGAGAAGCTATTCTTCTGAAATGTGTCTTTTTTTTGAACCCGAAGATGCTGGGGCAAATTTTTAAGAATTAAATCTTACTTTTACTTTAAATTCAGTTTATGACAACAACAAGACAAAACGGAAGTTTACATACAAATATTCAAGATCATATTGCAACTATAGAATTTGGGCACCCTGCAAGTAATTCTTTTCCAAGTGAATTATTAGAAAGATTGGCCAAAGAATTAGTTACTATAGGTAATCATGCAGATGTTGCAATAATTATTCTAAAATCTGAAGGTGAAAAAGCTTTTTGTGCGGGTGCTTCTTTTGATGAGTTGGTGGCTATTTCTAATTTAAAAGATGGGCAACAGTTTTTCGCCGGTTTTGCAAACGTACTAAATGCAATGAGAACTTGCGGAAAATTAATTATAGGAAGAGTTCAAGGGAAAACAGTTGGTGGAGGTGTTGGTTTAATTGCGGCTTGCGATTATGTACTTGCAACTGAAAATGCAGCTATAAAATTATCTGAATTTACAATTGGAATAGGACCTTTTGTAATTGAACCAGCAGTAACAAGAAAAATTGGTATTTCAGGAACTTCAGAATTAACTTTAGACGCAGCCAATTGGAAAAATGCATATTGGGCAAAGGAAAAAGGTTTGTACGCAAAGGTATTTGAAACCATAAATGAACTAGACAAAGAAGTTGAAATTCTGTCTGACAAATTAGCATCCTATAATCCTATTGCTTTAACAGAAATGAAAAAAGCACTTTGGAGGGGAACTGAAAACTGGACTGATTTATTAGCAGAAAGAGCTGCTATTTCTGGAGCATTGGTCTTATCTGAATTCACAAAAAAAGCATTAGAAAAATTTAAAAAATAGCATTATATCGTCAATTTTATGACGTAGAAGAAATTATTTGGAATTGTAAGTTTGTATTTAGGTATAATAGAATTCATAAATTAAGTAAAAAGTTTTTTTATAAGTTCGATTTAGAAATTGAACAAATAAAAGTTTTAAATTAGTAGAAAAAGTAAGTGCTTATGTCAAAAAAAAATAATTTTCCTATGTGGGGTGGAAATAATTGGACTAAATCAATGTGTAAAAAATATTGGTGGTTTGTATGTATAATTATTATTGGATACATAATGATTGTAATTAATGCAAATGCTTCTATATAAAAAATATTATAATTTAAGAAATGAAAATAGTTTCAACAAATATTGGTGAACGCAGCATTATAGATTGGAAAGGGGAATTAGTTACTACTGGTAGTTTTAAGTTTGCTGTAGAAAAGCCTATTTTTTTAGACAATAATAATGTAAAAGGTGATGAAATTTCGGATAGAGAAAGTCATGGCGGAACATTGCAAGCTATTTACGGATACTCTATAAAGCATTATGATTTCTTTAAGCCGGCATATCCAGATTTAGATTGGCAGTTTGGCATGTTCGGTGAGAACTTAACGATGGATGATTTAGATGAAACTACAATTCATTCTGGTGATACTTTTAAAGTAGGTGAAGCTATTTTAGAAGCAACTGTGCAAAGAAACCCCTGTTACAAGTTAGGCATTCGTTTTAATGACATGAAAATTGTAAAGCACTTCTGGAATACTACTTTTTGTGGGGTGTATTTTAAAGTTTTACAAACTGGAAATGTAAAAGTTGGTGATGCTTTTATTCAAATAAAATCGTGTCCAGAAAACCCAACAATTGCAGAGTTATATTCCGCTAAAAGAATTGAAAAAGGAGCATAGTTTTCATTATGTGGTTCTTGAGAACTATTAGCAATAAGTTTTTTTAAACAACCGCTTCTTTTTTATGTAAAAAACGAGTTAGTTTCATAGAAAGATCTAACAGAATAATTTTCGCATTTCCGTTTCTTTCGATATGGTACATGGCATCATTCAATTCTTTTTCAATATCCAAAATATTTCCTCCATGCACAAAAGGTGCAAATTTAGAGAGATCAAATCCCGTTTGGGTTTCCATAAAAACTAAATTATCACTCTTATAATTTAGTAATAAAGCCTGTCTAAAAAACTGCAAACAATATTCTAAAAAACGTTTTTGTGTCTCCCTTCCAGATTTTGCAATGATTTCAGACCATTCAATTAACTGCTGCACTACAGAAGCATTTCCTTTCGCTTTAAAGGCAGTTCTAATCCAAGTAACAAACCACTCTTCAAAAACCAAATCAGCACCATCATTATTTAATAATTGTACTGCTTTATTATAGTTTCCTTCTGCTTGTTGTGCAATTGTAGCAGCTTCACTTTCAGAACAACGTTCTCTTTCAATCAAAGCCGTTGCAATATCTTGTTCGCTTAAAACAGGAAAATGCAATGCTTGGCAACGCGATTTTATGGTATTAATAATCTGCTCTTCATTTTCTGTAATTAAAATGAAAACTGTTTTATTTGGTGGTTCTTCAATAAGTTTTAATAGTTTATTGGCGGCCGCAATATTCATTTTTTCTGCCATCCAGATAAGCATTACTTTAAAACCACCTTCGTAAGATTTTAATTGCAATCTTTTAACAACGGTCTCTGCCTCATCTACTCCAATATTTCCTTGCTTATTTTCTACACCAATATGTTGTAACCAATTAAATAAACTTCCATAAGGTTGCTCCTTTATAAATGCTCTCCAATCTTCTAAGAATAAATTACTTACTGGATGTTTTTTTACAGCATCATTTGTAGTTACCGGAAAAGAAAAATGCAAATCAGGATGCTGTAATTTCTCACACTTTAAATTACAAGCCTCGGCACTTTCAGAAGAATTACAAAGTAAAAATTGAGCATACGCAATTGCCATTGGCAAGGTGCCACTACCTTCTTTACCAACAAATAATTGTGCATGTGGTATTCTTCCATTTTCAGCAGAAACCTGCAAATGGTTTTTAATGTGTTTTTGGCCTATAATTTGGTTAAAGAGCATTTACAAATATAAAATTAGTTCCCCATAAATGCATCAATTTTAGAAAGCAATCTTCGCTTTAGTTTTTAGACAGCTTATAGGTGTTGTTGAAACCTCTTTTTTAAGATATAATTTTTAACGCAAACGTTATCTTAATTTTTTAAGTTTCAATTCTATTAAATCTAAACAATTAGGTATTTTTGTACAAAACAATTCATAATGAAAACACTAAAAGATTTTAATTTCGAAAATAAAAAAGCGATTATTCGTGTAGATTTTAATGTACCTCTAAATGAAAAGCTAGAAGTAACAGATGCTACAAGAATACAAGCTGCAAAATCTACTATTATAGAAATTTTAGAACAAGGAGGAAGTTGTGTTTTAATGTCTCATTTAGGACGTCCAAAAGGATTTCAAGAAGAATTTTCTTTAAGACATATTGTTAAATCTGTAGTAGATGTTATTGGTTGTAATGTTAAATTTGTAGAAGACTGTATTGGTAATAAAGTTGAAGAAGCAGTTGCTAATTTAGAAGCTGGCGAGATTTTATTGTTAGAGAATCTTCGTTTTTATGAAGAAGAGAAAAAGGGTGATGTTGCTTTTGCAGAAAAATTATCAAAGTTGGGTGATATTTATGTGAATGATGCTTTTGGTACTGCGCACAGAGCACATGCATCTACCACAATTATTGCACAGTTTTTTGAAGAAAATAAATGCTTCGGAAACTTATTAGCAAGAGAAATAGAAAGTATAGATAAGGTTTTAAATAATTCTGAAAGACCCGTTTTAGCCATATTAGGAGGCGCAAAAGTATCCTCTAAAATTACGGTAATTGAAAATATTTTAGAGAAAGTAGATCATTTAATTATTGGAGGTGGTATGAGTTTCACGTTTGTAAAAGCATTGGGTGGAAAAATCGGAAATTCTATTTGTGAAGATGATAAAATGGAATTAGCCTTGGATATTTTAAAGCAAGCAAAAGCAAAAGGAGTAGAAATTCATATTCCTGTAGATGTAATTGCTGCAGATGATTTTTCTAACGATGCAAATACTCAAATTTTAGATATAAATGAAATTCCTGACGGTTGGGAAGGCGTTGATGCTGGACCAAAATCGAGAGAAATTTTTGATACTGTTGTAAATCAGTGTAAAACTATTTTATGGAATGGACCTTTAGGTGTTTTTGAAATGGAATCTTTTGCTGGTGGAACAATCGCATTAGGCCATTCTATTGATAAGGCTACTAAAAATGGTGCATTTTCTTTAGTTGGAGGAGGAGATTCTGTTGCTGCAGTAAAACAATTTGGTTTTGCAGAAAAAGTAAGTTATGTTTCTACAGGAGGTGGCGCGATGTTAGAAATGTTAGAAGGAAAAACATTACCTGGTATTGATGCAATATTAAAATAAGGGTTTATTTATTTATTTATCTTTTCAAGATGTAGAAAATAGAACCAATAAAGCTTTGTGAATTTTATATAAAATAAGCGTGTAATTTTTAAATTATACGCTTATTGTTTTAATAGATTATAAGGTTTAATTTTGTTGCTAGGTTTAAAATGTTTTTACGAATAAACTTTTATAAGAATACACATTAAAAAATGATATATACAAAATTACCAAACACAGCTATTGAGGTTTCTAAAATCTGTTTAGGAACCATGACTTGGGGAAATCAGAATACACAAGAGGATGCTTTTGAGCAAATGGATTATGCCTTAGAACAAGGTGTGAACTTTTTTGATACCGCAGAATTATATCCTGTTCCTGCAACTCCAGAAACATATGCAGACACAGAAAGAATTATAGGAAACTGGTTCAAAAAAACAGGAAATAGAGAAAAAGTAGTTTTAGCTAGTAAAATTGCCGGTGGTGGAGATTACACAAAACATATTAGAAAAGGTAAGTTCGGTAAAGGAAATATCATAGAAGCGGTAGAAGGAAGCTTAAAACGTTTGCAGACAGATTATTTAGATTTGTACCAACTGCATTGGCCAGATCGTGGTGTAAATGCATTCGGCGTAAGAGACTATCCTTTTAAGACTGCTACCAAAGAAGCCGAAAATCATTTAGAAATTTTAGAAACGTTAAATGATTTTGTAAAAGAAGGAACTATTAAAGCAATTGGACTTTCAAATGAAACGCCTTGGGGTACCATGAAATATTTAGAGGTTGCCAAAGCACATAATTTGGCAAGACCTGTTACTATTCAGAACTCGTATTCTATGATACATAGAGGCTATGAATACGGCATGTCTGAAGTTTCTATAAGAGAAGATATTGGTTTGTTAGCATACTCTCCTTTAGCGCAGGGTGTTTTATCTGGAAAGTATTTAGATGGAAACAACCCAGAAGGTTCAAGAGGAAATTTGTTTCCAAGATTTATTGCGCGTTATATGGGTGATGGTTCTTTGGAAGCTGTAAAAAGATATGAAGCCATTGCAAAGAAAAACGGAATTACATTAACCCAATTGTCTTTGGCGTTTATAAATCAATTACCATTTGTAACCAGTAATATTATTGGCGCAACAAAAATGAGTCAGTTAAAAGAGAATATTGGTAGTATTCACATCAATTTATCTGAAGAAACTTTAAACGAAATTGAAGCAGTTCATGCAGCAATTCCGAATCCTGCGCCTTAAATAAGTGAGCAGTTTTTAGTGTTTAGTTTGCAGTATATAAAAATCCGAAGTACATAGTACTTCGGATTTTTATATCTTTATTAGGGCAATTTCTAGAATTTTCTAGAAAAAGAAGCTATTTTAAGTCATCAACTAACCTCACAGAGCTGGCTTTAAAGCGTCCGTTTTCAACAATACCAGTAACTTCTGCTTTTCTAACTACTTCGCAAAAACCAGTGTGTTCGTCGTGTGCGTCACCAAAAGCATCAATATCAAAACCATCTACAAAATAAGCTTTGTTATCAATACGAACGGCCAAATCACAACCATTTTGGCTGTCTAGTTCAAACTGACATTGCCCACAAGAAATTTCTGCAACCTGAATTACTTCTTTCTTATTTGAACAAGAAAAAGCAATGATAAAGACTGATAAAAAAAGTATTTTTTTCATAATTTTAAATTAGAATTATTATTTAAATACACATTGGCTATTAGATATCAACATTGCACACTAAAAGCTATTTCTTAGCCCAACTATCGCGCAAGCCAACAATTTTATTAAACACTAAATTATCTGTAGTCGAATCATCGTCCACATTAAAATATCCTAAACGTTGAAACTGAAAACGTTCGCCAATTTTAGCCGATTGCAAACTTGGTTCTAAAAAAGCAGTAATTACTTCTAAAGAATCAGGATTTACAAACTCCATATAATCTTTATCTTTATGCGAATCTGGCGCTTCATCTATAAACAATCTGTCATATGCTCTTACCTCGGCTTTAACAGCATGTTTTATAGAAACCCAGTGCAAAGTACCTTTTACTTTGCGCATGCTTTCTTCGGTTCCACTTCCAGATTTTGTTAACGGATCGTAGGTACATTGAATTTCAATTACGTTTCCGTCTGCATCTTTTGTACAACTATTTGCAGTTATAAAATAAGCGTTCTTTAAACGAACTTCTTTTCCTAACTTCAAACGAAAAAACTTCTTATTTGCTTCTTCTCTAAAATCTTCTTTTTCTATATAAATTTCTCTTGAAAAAGGAACTTCTCTAAAGCCAGCACTTTCATCTTCTTGATTGTTCTCTGCCGTTAGAAACTCCTCTTGTCCTTCAGGATAATTTGTAATGACCACTTTTACAGGATCTAAAACCCCCATTACTCGGTTGGCAGATTTGTTTAAATCTTCTCTAATTTTAAATTCTAAAAGGGCTACATCAATCACGTTTTCACGTTTAGAAACACCAACGGTTTCAATAAAGTTTTTAATAGAAGCGGGCGTATAACCACGTCTTCTTAAACCAGAAATTGTTGGCATTCTTGGGTCGTCCCAGCCAGAAACAATGCCGTTTTCAACCAAAGTTAACAATTTGCGTTTACTCATAATTGTATAACTCAAGTTCAAACGAGAAAACTCACGTTGTTTTGGTGAGTTTGGGTATTCAGCGCTGCTATAACCAACTACATTGTCTCTAAACCAGTTATACAATTCTCTGTGAGGTTTAAATTCTAAAGAACATAATGAGTGCGAAATTTGTTCTATATAATCACTTTCACCATGGGTCCAATCATACATTGGGTAAATGCACCAATCGTTGCCAGTTCTGTGATGTTCTTTAAACATAACTCTGTACATTAAAGGGTCACGCAGCAACATATTCGGATTCTCCATATCGATCTTTGCACGCAAAGTATGTTCTCCTTCTTTAAATTTACCATCCTTCATTCCTTGAAATAATTCCAAGTTTTCTTCAACAGAACGCGTTCTAAAAGGGCTATTGGTTCCAACAGCAGTGGGTGTTCCTTTTTGCGTTCTCATTTCTTCCGAAGATTGAGAATCTACATAGGCTTTTCCATCTTTAATTAATAAAACTGCCCAGTCAAATAATTGCTGAAAATAATCTGAAGAATAACATTCATTTGCCCAAGAATAACCCAACCAAGTAAGATCTTTCTTAATAGCATCTACATATTCTTGTTCTTCTTTTGCAGGATTTGTATCATCAAAACGCAAATTTACTGGTGCATTATACGTTTCACCTAGGCCAAAACTAATTCCAATTGCTTTGGTGTGTCCAATGTGTAAATAACCATTTGGTTCTGGCGGAAAACGAAAGCGTAAATTTTCTTTCGGCATTCCGTTTGTCAAATCTTCTTCAATAATATGCTCTAAAAAATTGAGCGGTTTTTTCTCTTCAGACATCATTTTAAATGAAAAATTAAGAGACAAAATTACACAAAATACTTCATTGGTATTGAGAGTTTTGTAACAAAATTGTAAATTCAACCACTAATAAACAAACACTATTTTTTATGAGCGATCAAATTAGAAATTATACCTGCCCGAAATGTGATTCTAAACACTATAAATTAGGCGAAATGCGTGCAACTGGCGGAACTTTATCAAAAATTTTCGATATTCAGAATCAGAAATTTACAAGCGTAACTTGCGCTCGTTGTTCGTATACAGAATTTTATAAAACTAAAACTAGTGGAATTAGCAACGTTTTTGACTTTTTTACAAGTTAATAAAACGGTATTCGAAAGTGAAAATTTTCTAAAAAGCCAATTTAGTATTTATTTTTTGTCGTAATTTTGCAACATGAAGAAAGACGGAGAAAAAAAACCAGATTTAGTGGTCTTTAACGAAGAAACACAGCAATATGATGCAGCCTTAAAACCGTATGGAACTTCTGCAAGTTCACCAGTAATTAAACCTTTAAATACTGCAACCTGGAGAAATGATGGCGTACAACGTGTAAATAAACAATTTAAATCTAAGTTTGACGAGGTTAGAAAAGAGTACGAAGAATTGATGCAAAAATTTCAGTACAATGATTTGGTGTATAACTCTAAATTTAATTTTGAGCCAAATATTGGTGAGGTGTACCATTTGTATAATAATAGAAAAGAAGAATCTTTTTTATCTATTATTGCGCCAGAACAATGTAGTTTTCATCATTTAGGATCTTTTAGATTAAACACAGACAAAATGTGGGAAAAATTAGGGTCTGCCTCAACAACACCAGCAAAATAAAATGGGAATAATTAAAGTTAACAATATTAAGTTATACGCGTATCATGGTTGTTTAGATGAAGAAGCAAAAATTGGTTCGGAGTATCGCGTAGACCTGGCTATAAAAGCTGATTTAAAGAAATCTGCAAAGACAGATGATTTGATAGATACGGTAGATTATGTGCACTTAAATCATATTGTAAAAGAAGAAATGGCAATACGAGCGAAGCTGTTAGAAGAAGTTGCGCAACGTATTTTAAATCGGATATTCAAAGAACTTAGAAAAGTTAAAAAAGCGAAGGTTTCGGTTTCTAAAATAAACCCACCAATTGGCGGAAATGTTGAAGAAGTAGTTATAATTCTAACAAAAAAGCGATAAGATTAAAAAAGGCTTGCAGTACTTGTAAATTTGCTTAAATTTGCATTCTTTAAAACGAGTAATCAATTTTTAGATAAAACGTTATAAAAATAAAAAGGTGTCTTGGCCGAGTGGCTAGGCAATGGTTTGCAAAACCATGTACAGCGGTTCGAATCCGCTAGACACCTCAAAAAAACCTTAATTTCTTAGTTGAAATTAAGGTTTTTGTATGTTAGCTTAAAGCTAATATTTATTTTTAAAGAAATGTAGGTTTACATAATTTTCTATAAATAGTGCTATAAGGGCTGTTGTTCTTAGAATTAATGGATGGAGTCTATTCAGAAAAAAATACTTTTGTTTTGTGTTACAAAATTGTTTCCAAGGGCAACTAAAGGAATGAGGATAATAGACAATTTAGAGAAAGTACTTAATCACATCTACTTGTTTAGTGAAAGAAATGCAATCTAAATAGCAGGCTTTTAAAAATGGTGGACAAATGGTGGACAGAATAACCTTTATAAAAGCAAAAAACCGTTGAAAATCAAAAGATTAACAACGGTTATTGTACTGAAGGCGGGACTTGAACCCGCACGGCCATTACTGACCACTGGATTTTAAGTCCAGCGTGTCTACCAATTCCACCACTTCAGCATTGGTACTTTTTACTAAATAGAGCGAAAGACGGGATTTGAACCCGCGACCCCCACCTTGGCAAGGTGATGCTCTACCCCTGAGCTACTTTCGCAGTCAATGTAAATAAACTTAGCTCCTCTTCAAGGACTCGAACCTTGGACCCTCTGATTAACAGTCAGATGCTCTAACCAACTGAGCTAAAGAGGAGTTTGCTACACGTTTTGTGTTTAGCGAGTGCAAATATATATCTTTTTAAGACATCTCCAAACGTTTTGTGAAAAAAAAATGTTTTTTTTTCACGCTAAGAAATTAAAGATAAACGCTTCTTTAATTTTCAAAATTGTGTATTTTTGCCTTGATAATATGCTTATTCCATAAGCGCAAACTATTATATGGACAAATTTTCGTTCTTAAACGCAGCACATACAGGCTTTATAGCCGATTTATACGACCAATACCTAGTTAATCCTGATGCCGTTGAACCTAGCTGGAGAAGCTTTTTTCAGGGGTATGATTTAGCAAATGAAGATTATTCTTTTTCAGAGCAAGAGACTCCTGTAGAAATTCCTCAAGAAGTTAAAAAAGAGTTTTTAGTAGCAGATTTAATAAATGGCTACAGAACAAGGGGGCACCTATTCACAGAAACAAATCCTGTTAGAGATAGAAGGCAATATGCGCCAACTTTAGCGCTTGATAATTTTGGTTTAACAGAGAATGATCTTGATAAAGAATTTTCAGCAGGAGACATTTTAGGTTTAGGAAGAGTGAAACTTTCTGTAATTGTTAGTCATTTAAAAAGTATTTACTGTGATTCTATTGGTGTAGAATACATGTACATGCGAAATCCAGAGAAGTTAAAATGGTGGCAAAATCGTTTGAATGAGAATGACAACCACCCTAAGTATTCTGCAGATGCAAAAAAATATATTCTTTCTAAACTAAACCATGCAGTAACTTTTGAAAGCTTTTTACAAACAAAATATGTAGGTCAAAAGCGTTTTTCTTTAGAAGGTGGAGAAGCTTTAATTCCAGGAATAAGTGTTGCTCTTAGAGATGCAGCTGAAATTTTTGGGGTAGAAGAATGCGTATTAGGAATGGCGCACAGGGGCCGTTTAAACGCGTTAGTAAATATTTTTAAAAAACCGGTAAGAGATTTATTTAGCGAGTTTGAAGGAAAAGATTTTGAAGATGATGATATAGACGGAGATGTAAAATACCATTTGGGTTTAACGTTAAGTAAAACCTATAGAAATGGTCATAAGATTAAAATGAATCTAGTTCCTAACCCTTCTCATTTAGAAACTGTTGCTGCAGTTGCAGAGGGAATAACAAGGGCTAAGATAGATAGAAAATATAACGGAGATTCTAGTAAAATTTTACCCATTATAATTCATGGAGATGCAGCTATTGCTGGGCAAGGTATTGCCTATGAAATAGTTCAAATGGCAAAACTAAATGGGTATAAAACGGGTGGAACCATTCATATTGTAGTAAATAATCAGGTTGGTTTTACCACCAATTACTTAGATGCACGTTCAAGTACGTATTGTACAGATGTTGGTAAAGTTACTTTATCACCTGTTTTGCATATAAATGCAGATGACACAGAAGCGGTTTGTCATGCAATGCAAATGGCATTAGAGTTTAGGATGCGTTTTAAATCTGATATTTTTATAGACCTTTTAGGATATAGAAAATACGGACATAACGAAGGTGATGAGCCTCGTTTTACACAACCAAAATTATACAAAGCAATCTCAAAACATAAAAACGTAAAAGATATTTACGCTGAAAAATTATTACAAGAAGGCGCTATAAGTGCATCTCATTTATCTGAAATTACTGCAGAATTTAAAGAGATGTTAGAAAAAGAATTCGATTTATCTAAGAAAGATAAAAAGTCTAAAGTAAAAGAATTTATGAAATCTACTTGGGAAGCTTTTGATAGAGAAGACCTCGCTACAATGCTAGAACCAGTAGATACTTCATACAAAGCAACGCAATTAAAACATATTGCAAAAGTAGTTTCTACGGTTCCTGAAGGTGTAAAGTTTTTAAGAAAAGCAGAGCGTATTTTAGAAGGTAGAGCTAAGATGGTATTTGAAACCAATAAGTTAGATTGGGGAATGGCAGAGAATTTAGCCTATGGTTCTTTAATGGAAGAAGGTTTTAATGTTCGAATTTCTGGGCAAGATGTAGAAAGAGGAACTTTTTCTCATAGACATGCTATTTTACGAGATGAACTTACAGAAGAACGCATTAATTTATTAAATACAAATCTTGATAGTAAAGGAGAGATGTCTATTTACAACTCGCTTTTATCAGAATATGGTGTTTTAGGTTTTGATTATGGTTATGCTATGGGAAACCCGAATACATTAACAATTTGGGAGGCACAGTTTGGAGATTTTTCTAACGGAGCCCAGATAATGTTTGATCAATATATTTCTGCAGCTGAGGATAAGTGGAAACTGCAAAACGGAATTGTAATTTTATTGCCTCACGGTTATGAAGGGCAAGGTTCTGAGCATTCATCTGCAAGAATAGAGCGCTATCTGCAATTGTGTGCAATAGATAATATGACCGTCGCAAATTGTACAACACCGGCAAATTTTTACCACTTATTACGCAGACAAATGAAGCGTGATTATAGAAAACCTTTGATTGTATTTACACCGAAGAGTTTGTTACGTCACTCGAAAGTAGTAAGTACTGTAGAAGAGTTGGCAACTGGAGAATTTCAAGAAGTAATAGATGATACAATTAACCCAGATAAAGTAAAGAAACTAGTTTTCTGTATGGGTAAATTTTATTATGATTTGTTAGAAGAAAGAGAAATTTTAGAAAGAGATGATATTGCTTTAGTTAGAATTGAGCAATTATTTCCTTTACATTTAGAAAAATTACAGAAAGTAATAGACAGGTATCCGAATGTAGTAGATTATGTTTGGGCACAAGAAGAACCTAGAAATATGGGTGCTTGGAGTTTTATGTTAGAGCGTTTTGATTTGGTAAAATTAAATGTACGTTCTCGTAAATACTACGCAGTGCCAGCAGCAGGTTCTAGTACACGTTTCAAAAAACGTCATAAAGCCGTTATTGATAGTGTTTTTAATGATAATAAGTAAGTAAAAGTTCTGTTCTGAAGTTTTGGAAAAGAACAAACAAATAAAAAGCTAATATTTTTTAGCAAAAGTAAAATAAGAAACCATGAGTGTTTTAGAAATGAAAGTTCCTTCCCCAGGAGAATCAATTACAGAAGTAGAAATTGCAGCTTGGTTAGTTGAAGATGGAGATTACGTTGAAAAAGATCAACCAATTGCAGAGGTAGATTCAGACAAAGCTACTTTAGAATTGCCTGCAGAAGAAAGTGGAATTATCACTTTAAAAGCAGAAGAAGGTGATGCCGTAGAAGTTGGCGCAGTTGTATGTTTAATAGATACAAGTGCTGCAAAACCAGCCGGTAATGCACCTGTAAAAGCAGCAACTCCAAAAGAGGAAAATAAAATTGAAGCTCCAAAAGTTGCACCAGCTACAACGTATGCTACAGGAACTGCTTCACCTGCTGCTAAGAAAGTTTTGGCAGAAAAAGGGATCGCTACTTCAACTATAAAAGGAACAGGAAAAGATGGTAGAATTACCAAAGATGATGCCGTAAAAGCAGTACCATCTATGGGAACACAACCAGCAAACGGTTCTAGAGGAACAGAACGCAAGAAAATGTCTATGTTGCGTAGAAAAGTGGCAGAGCGTTTGGTTGCTGTAAAAAGCGAAACGGCTATGTTAACTACTTTTAATGAAGTAAACATGCAACCAATTTTTGACTTGCGTAAACAATTTAAAGAAGATTTTAAAGCAAAACACGACGTTGGTTTAGGATTTATGTCTTTTTTTACGTTAGCTGTTGTAAGGGCTTTAAGATTGTTTCCTGATGTGAACTCTATGATTGATGGAGATTTCCAAATCAAAAATGACTTTCAAGATATTTCTATTGCAGTTTCTGGACCAAAAGGTTTAATGGTGCCTGTAATTAGAAATGCAGAAAATTTATCTTTTAGAGGTGTAGAATCTGAAGTAAAACGTTTGGCAATTAGAGCAAGAGATGGGCAAATTACAATTGATGAAATGACAGGTGGAACATTTACTATTACTAACGGTGGTGTTTTTGGGTCTATGTTATCTACGCCAATTTTAAATCCTCCACAAAGTGGAATTTTAGGAATGCACAATATTGTAAACAGACCAATGGCAGTAGATGGGCAAGTAGTAATTCAACCAATTATGTATGTTGCATTGTCTTATGATCATAGAATTGTAGATGGTAGAGAGTCTGTTGGTTTTTTAGTTGCAGTAAAAGAAGCATTAGAAAATCCTGTAGAATTTTTAATGGACAATAATCCAACAAAAGCATTAGAAATGTAGTCTGGTATTTAGACTTATAAATATTGAAATCCTGAGCTTTTAGCTTGGGATTTTTTTGTTTCATTTGTTTCTTTGGTTTCAAAAAGATAACTTCGCTATTGAAGGTAGTTTTCAAATTGAAATGTACATCTTCATAAAACGCTATTATATGAAACAATTAAAGGGTAAAATAGTTTTAGTAACGGGTGGTGCCTCTGGCATTGGTAAAATAATGGTGCGTTTACTATTAGAGCGGGCAGCTAAAGTAATTATTTGGGATATCAATGAATTAAAGATCGCCGAAACTATTTCAGAATTTTCAAATAAAGGAACTATTTTAGGTTTTACTATTGATGTTTCTAATGTCAATCAAATTAAAGAAACCGCTCTTAAAGTAAAAGAAGAAATAGGTGTAGTTGATCTACTAATAAATAACGCAGGTATTGTTGCAGGAAAATATTTTCATGAACATACCACTTTAGATATCTTAAAAACAATGCAGATTAATGCCAATGCTCCTATGCATATAACCAAAGAATTTTTGGATGAAATGTTAGCTCAAAATTCTGGTCATATTTGTAATATTGCGTCTTCTGGTGGTTTAATTTCAAATCCTAAAATGTCTGTATACGCGGCAAGTAAATGGTCTTTAATTGGTTGGTCTGATAGTTTACGACTTGAGATGGAGCAGTTAAAAACGAATATTAATGTAACCACGATTATGCCTTATTTTATTAATACGGGAATGTTTGATGGCGTAAGATCTAAAATACCAATTTTGAATCCAGAAGTTGCCGCACTTAGCATTATAAAAGCCATAGAAAAAAATAAAAGAATGGTTACTATTCCAGGGTATATCTATAGACTTATAAAATTAGGGCAAGGCTTTATGTCTATTAATGTATTAGATTGGTTTGCAGGAACTGTATTGGGTATTTATAAAACAATGGAGCACTTTACAGGACATAAAAAGTAATCGCATAGATTGCTTAAAAAGAGTTTAAAACTCAATTTCTACAAACATAAAAGGTGAAAATAAGTGAGCTTTTAGGAATACTTTTAGGTCTTATTTGATGCACGAATAATCAGTTTTATAATTTATTTTTACGGAAGATTTAAAACCATTATATCATGAAAAAAATAAGTTTACTAATTATTACGCTAATAGCATTTTCGGGTGCCTCATTTAGTCAGAATACATTTACCTTATCAAGCACAGACTTAGGAGGTCAAGCTACAAAAACAGAAGAATTTAGCGGTTTTGGCTGTGAAGGTGAAAATAAATCACCACAACTTTCTTGGGCAAATGCACCAGAAGGCACCAAAAGCTTTGCAATAACAATGTACGATCCAGATGCACCAACAGGAAGTGGATGGTGGCATTGGGTAGTTTTTGACATTCCAGCAAATATGAATGAATTAGTTACCAACGCAGGTAACATAAATTTAAATTTAGTACCAAAAGGAGTTATACAAAGTATTACAGATTATGGTATTAAAGGTTTTGGAGGCCCTTGTCCGCCAGCAGGTCATGGTTTGCATAAATATGAAATAACAGTGCACGCATTAAAGACAGATACTTTGGGCTTAGATGAAAATGCAAATGCTGCCGTTGTTGGTTTTTATTTATGGAATAATACCTTAGCAAAAGCGAGTATTGTAAGTTATTATAAGAGAGATAATAAATAAATTTTTAATTTTATAAAATTAAATTCCAAGCTTTTGCTTGGGATTTTTTTGTTACTCTTTTTTGAATCTCTTTTTTATTATTTTTTGTTTCCATTCATCTCCAAAAAAATCAAAAACATTCAGAGAATAGATTCCTATGATTACGGTCCAAGATAATAGAAGCCATAAAAAAACACTCCAATTCGAGGCATCAGTAATTGCAAGAATAACGGGAGCTATTAAACTTAAAATTGCAACGGCAAGAAGTTTGTAAAGTCCTTTTATATTTTCAATATAAGCTTCTTCTTTTCTAACTTGTGTTATTTCTTTCTTTTTATCAGAATCAATAATATCGATTTCAAAAACCGCAGCCAAAGATTTTATGGATTCGAATCCTGCATTTTCCCCGTTTTCTATCCGTTGTATCGTTCGAATACTCAATCCGCTCATTTCTGCCAATTGTTCTTGAGACCAGTGGCGTTGCAATCGCATTTCTTTAAGATCTCTTAAGTTAATTGAAGTTGGGTTCATATTATTTTCAATATTATTTATTGGACAAAGATAGGGATTCACTTTTCTATAGCCTTGCAGGTAATAAGTAATGCATACGACACGCAAACGACAGCAACCTGTCACACAAACGAACTTAGTAAAAAGAGAAACATTAAATAACTTTAATCATTTTTAGTATTATTTTTTACGAAACTATTTCTGATTGTTTACCTTGCAACAAAAAGCTTCAATGCAAACAAATCCTGAGTTAGAACTTGCCTTAAACTTCATAGAAAAAACGGATAGAAATCTTTTTATCACAGGAAAAGCAGGTACAGGAAAAACAACTTTTTTACATCAAATTAAAAAGAAATCTTTAAAAAGAATGGTTATTGTGGCGCCAACTGGTGTTGCTGCAATTAACGCAAAAGGAGTTACAATTCACTCTTTTTTTCAAATGCCTTTCGGTCCTATTTTACCCAACCAAATTGCAAATACTTCGAATGCGCAACGCAAGTTTTCGAAAACAAAAATTGATATTATTAAATCGTTAGATTTAGTAATTATTGATGAAATCTCTATGGTGCGTGCAGATTTATTAGACGGAATAGATCAAGTAATGCGTCGTTACAAAAACCGAAATAAAGTGTTTGGTGGCGCACAAATTTTAATGATTGGAGATTTGCAGCAATTAGCACCCGTTGTAAAACCGCACGAATGGAGTCTATTGCAACAACATTACAATACAGTATACTTTTTTAGTTCTAAAGCGTATCAAGAAGCAAATGTGGTTTCCATAGAATTAAAACATATTTACCGTCAGAAAAACGAAGATTTTATTAAAATTTTAAATGAAATTAGAACAAATACGTTGTCTGATGCCTCTGCTCAAATTTTAAATAAAAATTACAACCCATCTTTTTCACCAACCAAAGAAGAGGGGTATATTACATTAACAACACACAATAACAGAGCGAATTTAATTAACGACTCTGAACTAAACAAACTTAAAATTAAAAGTGCTTTTTTCAATGCAGAAATTTCTGGAAAGTTTAGTGAAAATGCCTATCCAAATGCAGAAAGATTAGAATTAAAAGTAGGTGCACAGGTAATGTTTCTTAAAAATGATTCTTCCACAGACAAAAGATATTACAACGGAAAAATAGGAATTATTACCGCAATTTCTAAAGAAACGGTTACCGTACAATGTCCTAATGAGCCGGATGAAATTGTTGCTGAAAAAGAAACTTGGTCGAATATTAATTATTCGATCAACGAAGAAACTAAAGCTATAAAGGAAGAGATGATAGGTGCTTTTTCTCAAATTCCATTAAGGTTGGCTTGGGCAATAACCATTCATAAAAGTCAGGGTTTAACATTTGAAAAAGCAATTATAGATGCAGAAGCTTCCTTTGCACACGGGCAAACGTATGTGGCACTAAGTAGGTGCACTTCTTTAGAAGGTTTGGTATTGAAAACGCCAATTACTAGCAGCGCTATTATTAACGATAGCACTGTAAGTGTTTTTAATGTAAGTGTAGAAGAGAATCATCCTGATGAAAGTATTTTAAATGAATCTGAGAAACATTTTCAGTTGAATTTAATTTCAGAAATATTAGATTATCAGCCATTGTTATACCCAATAACAAGGTTAATAGATATTTATTACAACAACAGAACAAGTATCAAAGGAGATGTTATAGATCATTTACAAACCATAAAAGATGACGGAATAGTAGCTTTAATGAAGATTTCTAACGGATTTAAAAATCAGTTAAACACACTTTCTGAAGATAGTGTTCTTCCTGAAAATAGTTCTAAAATTCAAGAACGTTTTATAAAAGCAATTAGTTATTTTCTAAATACAACCAAGAATAATATTCAAAAACCTTTAGATACAATTACCTTTTCTACAGATAATAAAGCTGTAAAAAAAGACTTTTCAAAACAGTTTGATTCTTTGCAAGAAAAATTAGAGGAGAAGTTATTTGCGTTACAGAAAATGACGAAAGGTTTTAAAGTTCAAGAATATTTGCAAGTAAGAGCAAGCGCCGTTTTGCAAAAAACAGCACCTATTAAAAAGAAGAAGGTTGCTTCTAAACGAGACCCTATTTTAGCTTTAAAATTACGTGAACTAAGAGATGGTATTGCAAAATCTTTAGAAATAGCACATTTTCAGATTTTTACACAAGAGACTTTATATGCCTTGTGCGATGATTTGCCTAGAACAGAAAAGGAACTATTAAAGGTTGTTGGAATGGGAAAAACTCGTGTTTCAAAATACGGAGAAGAAATTCTAGAGGCCATTGAAGTGTACTGCAAGGAAAACGGAATTAACAGGTTAAACGAACAAAAAAAGGAAGATAAAAAGCCAACCAAGCAAATTTCTTTTGAACTCTTTAAAGCAGGTTTATCAATAAAAGAAATTTCTAAAGAACGCAGTTTAACTGCAGGAACTATTGAGAACCATTTGGCCAATTATATTTCTTCTGGCGACATCGATATTTTAGAATTGATTCCATTAAAACGCTATAAAAACATTCGAAATCAGGTGGAAGCAGCCGGCAAAGTAAAAGGGTTAACGGCGCTTAAAGAAAAAGTAGATGGCAGCATTACTTATATGGAGTTGAAAATGGTTTTAATGTCTATGGAGGTGTAAGCTGTCTACTTCAAATCTTTCAATAACAATTGTACTGTTTTTCGTCCATTCCATTCGTTTTCATCTAAGGCGTACACAATATCAAATTCATCACTTACAAGTGCTATTTTAGCACCTAAATTAAAACCAATAGCATTGTATGTTTTTTGATTTTCACCTTGAAAAACAGTTAGTTTTAAATGCGTTTTATCTGCACCAACTTGTTTTCCATATCCATTATCTCTTACACAAGTAGATGTAAAAGTAGGTTTCATATTCATTGGACCAAAAGGTGCCATTTGTTGAATAATTCTAAAAAACTTAGGCGTAATTTCAGACAAATCTAGTGCAGCATCAATAGTAATTTCTGGAGTTAATAATTTTTTATCGATGGTTTTTTCAACAACTTCTTCAAACTTGTTTTTAAAATTTTGATAATTTTCTGGCAAGAGCGTTAAACCGGCAGCGTATTTATGGCCACCAAACTGTTCTATAAATTCGCTACATGCTTCCAGTGCATTATACACATCAAAACCTTTTATAGAGCGCGCAGAAGCGGCTAGTTTATCACCACTTTTAGTAAAAACTAAAGTAGGTCTGTAATATTTTTCAATCAATCTAGAGGCAACAATACCAATAATACCTTTGTGCCAATCTTCTTGAAAAACAACTGAAGAAAATCGTTCTTCTTCCTTGTTATCAATAATTTGAATAAGTGCTTCATTGGTAATTCGTTTGTCTAATTCTTTTCTGTCTGCATTAAAAATCTCTATAGAAGCAGCAAACTCAAGAGCAGAATCAAAATCCATTTCCGTTAAAAGGGCAACAGCATAATTACCGTGTTTTATTCTTCCAGCAGCATTTATTCTTGGCGCAATTATAAAAACTACATCGGTAATAGTAAGGACTGTTTTTTTTGTTTGATGAATAATGGCTTTAATTCCGTTTCTAGGATTTTGATTAATTACTTGCAACCCATAATATGCTAAAACTCTATTTTCACCATTCATAGGAACAATATCTGCAGCAATAGCAGTAGCCACCAAATCTAAATACGGCACAAAATCTTCAATTGTTTGATTTCTAGAAACTCCAAGCGCTTGTATCAGTTTAAAACCAACGCCACATCCACAAAGCTCATCAAAAGGATAGGTACAGTCTTCTCTTTTTGCATTTAAAACAGCCACTGCTTTTGGTATTTCTGGACCTGGTTTATGGTGATCGCAAATAATGAAATCGATATTTTTTTCTGATGCGTAGGCAACCTTTTCAATTGCTTTAATACCACAATCTAAGGCAATAATTAAAGAGAAACCGTTGTCATGCGCAAAGTCTATGCCTAGATAAGAAACCCCATAGCCTTCTGCATATCTATCCGGGATGTAAGTTGCAATATTAGGAGTGATCGTTTTTAAATACGAAGCAACTAGTGAAACAGAAGTTGTCCCGTCTACATCATAATCGCCATAAACTAAAATATTTTCGTTGTTTGCAATAGCGGTTTCAATTCTTGCAACCGCAGCATCCATGTCTTTCATTAAAAAGGGATCATGAATAGCATCTAAACTTGGTCTAAAGAAATTTTTAGCATCCTCAAATGTTTCAATATTTCTTTGAAATAATACATTAGCAATCGTTAAATCTACCTGTAAATCTTGGGCTAATTTTTTTATTTTTTCCTTATCTGGTAGTGGTTTTAAAGTCCATCTCATAGCATTTTATTGACTTTATTTTAAATTTCGTGTAGAAAAATTTCAATTTCTACGTCTGCAAACTGACGAAACATTTCCATAACACCACAGTATTTTGTTACCGATAAGTTTACAGCTTTCTGTATTTTTTCTGGATGTAATTCGCTATCCGTAAAATGATAATCAACCTTTACTTTATTGTAAAATTTCGGATGTTCATCTGTTAACTCTGCGGTTACTTCAATTTTGAAATTAGCAACTTCTGCACGCATTTTTTCTAACAAAGAAACTACATCTAAGCCAGAACAACCCGCTAAAGAAGATAGCATTAATGCTTTAGGAGCAAAACCAACCACATCTCCATTGTCTTGAGACTTATCAAACATGGTAAATTCGTATCCACTAGGGTTATCACTTTTAAACTGTGATTTTTCTGTCCAAACTGTTTTAATTATATTTTTAACCATAAGTTCTATTTTTAAAAAATGAAGTATTAGATTGTGCTGTACTACAAATGTAATAACAATATTAAATTTAAAGATATAAAAAATGCCTTTAGTAACACCACTTTCAGCAGCACACGATTTAGAAACTAAAGAATTGGCAGAATTTTTTAACGAGACCTTAGGTTTTTGCCCGAATTCTGTATTAACCATGCAACGTAGACCCGCCATTTCTAAAGCTTTTATCAATTTAAATAAAGCAGTAATGGCTAATGAAGGACGCGTTACGTCTGCATTAAAAAGAATGATTGCTTGGGTTTCTAGCAACGCAACTGGTTGCAGATATTGCCAGGCACATGCCATTAGGGCTGCAGAACGCTATGGCGCAGAAAAAGAACAGTTAGATAATATTTGGGAATACAAAACACATGCTGCTTTCTCAGAAGCAGAAAGAGCCGCTTTAGATTTTTCTTTGGCAGCTTCTATGGTGCCAAATGCTGTGGATGCTAAAATTAAAGAGACTTTATATACGTATTGGGATGAAGGAGAAATCGTAGAAATGTTAGGTGTTATTTCTCTCTTTGGATATTTAAATAGATGGAATGATTCTATGGGAACAAGTTTAGAAGAAGATGCTATAGAAAGCGGAAATCAGTTTTTAGGAAAAAACGGTTTTGAAGTTGGGAAACACAACGGTTCTCATTATTAAAGTTATTTCTTTAATGTTAAGGCTTCATTTTCAAAAGACAAACCTTTAAAACCTGTTTGCATAAAATTTCTAATATTTTGATGCGAAGCACCATTTTTATCTGCTAAAACAGTTTGATAATGTTCGCCAAAAGAAAATAATGTTGCTTCTTTTGTGAACTCTTGGTGCATAGCAAATGCAAACAATTTACAAGAACCATTATTTTCTCCTGCATTATTTATAATGTCTCCGTTTGCGAATGCTGTTGGATTAAAATTATAATGGTCCTCAATTACTTGCATGGTTTCTTTGAAAGTAATTGCGGTTAAATTAGTAGTTTTTAGTTTGGTTTTGAATTCCGGGATGGTCATATTATCAGTTTAATTTAATTCTTTCCGTCAAAAATAACAACAATTTCCCCTTTTGGGGGCTTATTTGTGTAATGTGCTAAAATTTCAGTTGCAGTTCCTCTAATAGTTTATTCAAACATTTTTGTTAATTCTCTAGAAGCAGAAACTTGTCTGTCTGCTTCAAAATATGCTATAAAATGCCCTAGTGTTTTTATTAATTTAAAACATCACTCCTAATTAATAAGGGGCTAAGCTACCCATCTTAAAATAAAGTACAAAATCATTTATAGAAAACATTAATTTACAGAATATCAAGGATCTTAAAAACTATAGTTATGTAGAATTGAAATGCACTATCTGTCTCTTATACACATCTGACGCTGCCGACGACTCC
>CAJXTJ010000001.1 GCA_913061165.1 uncultured Polaribacter sp. | reverse complement strand
GAGATGTAGAGAGGTCTCGTGGGCTCGGAGATGTGTATAAGAGACAGGTCTTCTACTAAGGAGGCACAGTTTTAATTATAATAAAATTAATATTAATGAAAAAACACATATTAAATAGCTTTATCTTACTATTTCCAATATTTATTCTTGCTCAAACTAATTTGAAAGGAATGATTATGGACCAAGAAAATCCGAAAAATAATTTAGGCGTTGCAGGTGCCACCGTAAATTGGTTAAATACAAATATTGGAACAATTACAAATGAAAAAGGCTGGTTTACAATCCCCTTTAAAAAGGAATATAAAAAGTTAGTAATAAGTTATATTGGATACAAAACAGACACTATAGTAGTTAAAGATCTAACACCAATTCATCATTTTATAACTATAGAAAACGAATTAAAAGGAATAACTATTCGAAGCAAAAGAAATGCCGTTCAAAAATCTTTATTTGCTACAGCCAACACTTTTACAGTGAATAACGACGAACTATTAAAAGCAGCCTGCTGTAATTTAGCAGAAAGTTTTGAAACCAATCCGTCTATAGATGTTAGTTTCTCTGATGCATTAACAGGAACACGTCAAATACAAATGTTGGGACTTAAAAGTCCGTATTTGCAAATTATGCAAGAAAACATACCCTCTATAAGAGGCGCTGCGCAAGCTTTTGGTTTAACTTTTACACCAGGAACTTGGGTAGAGAGTATTCAAATTACAAAAGGTGCAGGTTCTGTTGTAAATGGCTTTGAAAGTATTTCTGGGCAAATAAATGCAGAATTGGTAAAGCCTTTTTCTGATAATAAATTTTTCTTAAACACCTATAGTTCTCTAAATGGTAGGTTAGAATTAAATACTCATTTTAACCGAAGAGTTTCAGAAAAATGGCAAACTGGACTTTATATTCATGGGAATTATAGAGGTGAAAAATTTGATAAAAACAATGATAATTTTTTAGACGCACCTCTAGCCAATCAAATAAATGTAATGAACCGCTGGCAATATACAGACGCACAAAATGGTTGGGTTAGTTTTCTGAATATTCGTTTTTTAAATGATGAAAAACAAACTGGAGAAATCAATTTTAATCCAACTTTAGATAAAGGAAATACAAATTCTTGGGGAAGTGAAATTGATACAAAACGATTTGAAACTTCTTTAAAACTAGGGTATGTTTTTCCTGAAATTCCATATCAAAGTGTCGGTTTACAATTAGCGTATAGCAATCATCAACAAGATTCTTATTTTGGCTTAAATGTGTATGATATTAAACATGAAAGCTTATACTCTAACTTACTTTTCAACTCAATTATTGGAGATACTAGAAGCAAGTTTAAAACAGGTATTAACTTTACCTATGACAAATACAATGAACTTGTAAATACTACAAATTACAAAAGAAAAGAAAACTCTTTAGGTGTGTTTTTTGAATATGCTTTTGACAATCTAGAGGATTTCAGTTTAACTGCAGGAGTTAGAGTAGATACACATAATTTATTAGGTGCATTTATTACACCTAGGTTGCACCTAAGGTATGCCCCTTGGGAAAACGGAGTCTTTAGAGCTTCTGCCGGAAGAGGAAAAAGAAGTGCTAATATTTTTGCAGAAAATCAGCAATTATTTGCAAGTTCTAGAAAAATAGATATAGACGCTGTCGGTGGTAATATCTATGGATTAAATCCTGAAATTGCTTGGAATTATGGAATTTCGTATTTGCAAAAATTTAATTTATTTAATAAAAAAGGAGATATTACATTCGATTTTTATAGAACAGATTTTAGTAACCAAGTTGTTGTAGACTGGGAAAACCCGCAAGCAGTTTCTTTTTATAATTTAAATGGAAGAAGTATTGCTAATAATTTTCAATTAGAATTAAATTATGAATTGGCAAAAAACTTGAATCTACGAACTGCTTTTAAATATTTTGATATTTCAACAGCTTATAAAACTGGGAAATTACAAAAACCGCTGCAACCTAATAATCGTTTTTTTGCAAACATTTCTTACGAAACAGCAACAAAAGACAATGGTGCTCAATGGAAGTTAGATCTTACATTTAATAATATCGGCGAACAACGTTTGCCAAATACAGCCACAAACCCAGCACAATATCAATTACCAATAAACTCTGAGCGTTATAGTTTATTAAACTCTCAAATCACTAAAGTGTTTTCAAATACCTTTGAAGTTTACGCTGGTGGAGAAAATTTAACAAATGTTCAACAAGTAAATCCTATTTTAGGAAGTGAGAATCCTTTTGGGAACAATTTTGACAGCACAATTGTATACTCGCCAATTTTTGGTCGCGCTATTTATGCAGGTTTACGATTTAAAATTAAATAACTTTTAAATAAAAAAATAATGAAAAAAGCGATATTTATATTCAGTTTGATCTTCATTGGTTTTTCTGCCCAAGCGCAAGAAATGAAAACAGTGAAAAAGAAAAAAAACGCCAAAGTTGCTTTTAAAGTAGACGGTATTTGTGGAATGTGTAAAAAACGCATAGAGATTGCTGCCCTAAAAACAAAGGGGGTAAAGTTTGCTATTTGGGATGTGAAAACGCATCAAATAAACCTCATTTTAGATGAGCGTAAAGCATCTCTAAATACCGTAAAACAAAATATTGCAAACGTTGGTCATGATGTTGAAAATTTTATAGCCACGGATAAAGCCTATAACTCTGTGCATCCTTGCTGTAAATATAGAGATAGCAATATTGTGCTAGACCACGAAGGTGGGCTTAAAAAGAAGAAAAACTAAAAAATAAAACCCTTTCAAATTAATGAAAGGGTTTTTCTTTTTTAGCTTGCTAAGCAAACAACTATTTAGTATCTATAGTGTTCTGGTTTATAAGGTCCTGCTTGTGTTACACCAATATATGCTGCTTGGTCTTGACGTAATTCAGTTAACTCTACACCAATTTTTGCTAAGTGTAAAAATGCCACTTTTTCATCTAAATGTTTTGGTAACATATACACTTCGTTTCCGTATGCTTTTGCATTGTTCCAAAGTTCCATTTGCGCCAAAGTCTGGTTTGTAAATGAGTTAGACATTACAAAACTTGGATGCCCAGTTGCACAACCTAAGTTTACCAAACGTCCTTCTGCTAACAATATAATATCATTTCCATTGATATTATATTTATCTACTTGTGGCTTAATTTCAACTTTTTCACTGTTCGCATTTAAATAAGGAACATCAATTTCATTATCGAAATGGCCAATATTTGCAACAATTACTTTGTCTTTCATTGCTTCAAAATGCTCTCCACGTACAATGTCTTTATTTCCTGTTGTAGTAATAATAATATCTGAGTTTGCAACAACAGTCTCTAATTTCTTAACTTCAAAACCATCCATTGCAGCTTGCAATGCACAGATAGGATCTATTTCTGTAACCGTTACAATAGAACCTGCACCTTTAAAAGAAGCTGCTGTTCCTTTACCAACATCACCGTAACCACAAACAGTTACACGTTTTCCTGCTAACATAATGTCTGTTGCTCTACGAATTGCATCTACTGCAGATTCTTTACAACCGTATTTATTATCAAATTTTGATTTTGTAACAGAATCATTGATGTTAATTGCTGGCATCGGTAATGTTCCGTTTTTAACTCTTTCATAAAGCCTGTGAACACCAGTAGTGGTCTCTTCTGATAATCCATTAATTCCTGCAGCTAATTCTGGATACCGATCTAAAACCATATTGGTTAAATCTCCACCATCATCTAAAATCATGTTTAATGGTTGTTTGTCTTCTCCAAAAAATAAGGTTTGCTCAATACACCAATCAAATTCTTCTTCATTCATACCTTTCCAAGCATAAACAGAAGTTCCTGTTGCAGCAATTGCAGCAGCAGCCTGATCTTGTGTAGAAAAAATATTACAAGAACTCCAAGTAACGTCTGCCCCTAAAGCTTGCAGAGTTTCTATTAAAATTGCCGTTTGAATTGTCATATGTAAACAACCTGCAATTCTAGCACCCTTTAGAGGTTGTGCATCTCCATATTCTTCTCTTAAACTCATTAAACCTGGCATTTCTGCTTCTGCCAAATCCATTTCTTTTCTACCCCAATCTGCTAAAGAAATATCTTTCACTTTGAAAGGTACGAATGTTGTATTTTTACTCATATTAATGTATATTTATATTCTAATTTTTTCGAACTGCAAAGTTACGACATCCATTTTAAAAAAGTATGGCTCTTTACAAAACTTTAACGGTTAACAAAGTAACTAAAGTCCTGATTTGGAAGATTGAAGAATCTATTTCTAAATTGCAAGAAGGAATTGTACTTTCTGAGAATAGCACAACACGCTTAAACTCTATGAAATCTCAATTACATCAAAGAGGCTTCTTAAGTATTCGACATTTATTAAAAGAAGTTGGATATACTGATGCTGATTTAATTTATGATGAATTTGGAAAGCCACACTTAAAAAACGGCAAGTTTATTTCGATTACACATTCTTTTACTTTTACAGCTATTATAGTTTCTGATAAGTTTCATGTAGGAGTTGATATTGAAAAACAGCGTGATAAAATTTTAAAAATTGCACATAAATTTACACCCTTTGAAGAGTATAAAACCATTGCAAATGTAGATGCGCTAATTAGTAAATTAACCATAGTCTGGGGTGCAAAAGAATCTTTATACAAAATATACGGAAAGAAAAAACTCTTATTCTTGCATCATATTTATATTGAAGATTTTAAATTTGCTGATGAAAAAACTACTGGAGAGATACGTTATAATGGAGAGAATACTGCTTATAACATTTCATTTTTAGAGTTTGAAGGTTTTACTTGCGTATTTGCTTATTAAAAGTACTTAAAGTGTATAAACAAGAAGCCACTCTTGCTGATATTATGGTAAAAAAAACAAATTAACTTCTTACTTTTGATGCAACTACTTTAAAAGATAAAATGACAACAATTTTCGAACTTCTTTTTGACCAATATAAAACATACTCAACATTAGACATTACTTTAGAAATTGTTGCTGTAATTTTTGGTTTTCTATCTGTTTGGTTCTCTAAACAGAATAAAATTTGGGTTTTCCCTACAGGAATGATTAGTACACTTATTTTTGTGTATTTACTTTTTAAGTGGGAGCTTTTAGGCGACATGTTAATTAACGGTTATTATTTTATAATGAGTATTTATGGCTGGTATATCTGGACGCGTAAAGTGGATAAAACCCATGTAAATCAGATTTCTACTACTACTTTTAAAGAAAAAAAGATTTCAATTGTCCTCTTTATTGCAGCACTGCTCTTTGTTTTTATAATTTATCAAAAATTTGACAAATGGACAAGTTGGATTGCTTACCTGGATACTATTACAACAGCTATCTTTTTTGTTGGAATGTGGTTAATGGCAAAACGCAAAATAGAAAATTGGATTTTCTGGATAGTAGGAGATCTAATTTCTGTACCTTTATACCTATATAAAGGCTTTACATTTACAAGCTTTCAATATTTTGGATTTACTTTTATCGCCATTTTTGGTTATTTAGCATGGAAAAAGAACTTACACAAGACCCAATTAACATCGTAAAAATTGTTTTATTTGGACCGGAATCTACTGGAAAAACAACACTTTCTAAACAATTAGCACGCCATTACAATACTGTTTGGACGCCAGAATTTGCGCGTGAATACTTGCAAAAAAAATGGAATAACGAGCGTAAAACTTGCGAAAAAGAGGATTTACTACCGATTGCAATTGGACAAATGAATCTAGAAAATAAATTGGGTAGAAAAGCGGATAAACTACTTATTTGCGACACCGATTTACTAGAAACAAAAGTATACTCAGAGGAATTTTATGGAGGTACAGTAGATCTTAAATTAAGTGAAGCTGTAGATAGAAATAAATATGACCTCTATTTATTAACCTATATTGATACTCCTTGGGAAGAAGATGATTTACGAGACAGACCAGAACAACGTTTAGAGATGTTTACTGCTTTTGAAAATACATTAAAAAAGTATAAAAAAAATTATATCTTGTTAAAAGGTGATAAAGAAACAAGATTAAAAAACGCTACTGAAGCTATTGATAAAATTATTGCTGCAAAAGATAATTTGCATTCTTTTTCAGACTCTTTGCAAGAAATCAATTTTCTCAATAATAGAGATTTTAATAATACTTATGACAATTAGGCATACTCTAGAAAGCCAGCTAAAAACACACCCTTAAATTTTTTATTTTAAGGTGTTTTCAATAAAAATGAATTCAGAGAATATTTTAAAAGAACTCAACTTTAAAGCGACTAGAAGCTCTGGTGCTGGCGGACAACACGTAAATAAAACATCTTCTAAAATTGAACTATCTTTCGATTTAGAAAACACACTTTCTCTTTCTGATAGCGAAAAAGAGCTTTTAAAAACTAAGCTTTCTTCCAAATTAACGAAAGAAAACGTTTTAATTCTTTTTTGTGAAGAAACACGTTCTCAGCATAGAAATAAAGAAATTTCGATCAAGCGTTTTCTAGAATTATTGAAAACAAATTTAATTCGTCCTAAGAAAAGACAAAAAACAAAACCTAGCAAAGGCGCATTAAAAAGAAGAGTTGAAACTAAAAAACGAACATCGATTAAAAAGGCACTTCGTAAAAAACCAAACTTCGATTAAAATAAATCACTTTTCTATTTCACAATCAATTTTTCTGACTTAGTTTTGCTACGTTCTCATAAAGGGGTGCTTTAAAAAGCTGAGATCATACCCAATGAACCTAGAACAGGTAATGCTGTTTAGGGATTTTGAATGTTTTTTGCAAAAAAAGTGAATTAATTTAAAGTATAAATTATTTCTTCCAATGCATAGGAAAAAGCTTTATTTGTTTAAACAATAATTAATTATTCAATATTAATCACAAGAATAATTACCTCTTTTTATTCGTTTTAAATTTTTTAAAATGAAAAAAATATCCATTTTTTTATTCTTGTTTGTAAGTACACTTGCAAACGCACAATCCTTTACACTTTCTGGAAAAGTTGTAGATGAAAACAAAAATCCTTTAGCTGGAGCTTCTATTCTAGTTCAAGAAACTAAAAAAGGAGCCTCCACAGATTTTGACGGAAACTTTAGTTTTGTCCTAGAAAAAGGAATCTATAGCGTGGAAGTTTCATTTTTGGGTTACAGCACTATTTCAGAGAAAATTACACTTTCTAAAGATGAGGAGTATGTAATCGAATTACAAACAGGTACTACCATTTTAGAAGAAGTTTTGGTTTCTGCAGTTCGTGTAAAAGCGAATTCACCGGTAACTCATTCTAATTTATCAAAAAAGGAAATTGCGAAGCGTAATTTAGGACAAGACATTCCTATTTTACTTAAATATCTACCATCGGTAACTACATCATCAGATGCAGGTGCAGGAATTGGCTACACGTATATTCGTGTTCGTGGTTCTGATGGAAGTCGTGTAAATGTTACTGTAAACGGAATACCATATAACGATGCTGAAAGTCAGGGAAGTTTTTGGGTAAATATGGGCGATTTTGCTTCTTCTACAGAAAACTTACAATTACAACGTGGTGTTGGTACATCTACAAATGGTTCTGGTGCTTTTGGCGCGAGTTTAAATATTTTAACCGATGCTATTTCTGAGGATGCTTTTGCAGAAATCTCTAATTCTTTTGGCTCTTTTAATACAAGAAAAAATACCGTAAAGTTTAGCACAGGAAAAATTAACGATCATATAGAAATTGCAGGACGTTTGTCTAATATTTATTCAGATGGTTATATAGATAGAGCTTTTACAGATTTAAAATCATATTTCTTACAGGCTTCATACGTAGACGAAAACACCTTAATAAAAGCATTGGCTTTTGGAGGTAAAGAATATACGTACCAAGCTTGGTTTGGTATAACTGCAGAAGAATTAAAAGAAGATAGAAAACAGAATCCTTATACGTATGATAATGAAACTGATAATTACCAACAAGATCATTATCAATTGCACTGGAATGAGAAGTTAAACAAAAATTGGTCTACAAATATTGGTTTAAATTATACGAGAGGTAAAGGTTATTTTGAGCAATTTAAAGATGAAGAATCTTCTGCAGATTTTAATAATTTAATTGAAGAAGATAGTGATGTTGTTGTTAGACGTTGGTTAGACAATCGTTTTTATGTAGCAAATTTTAACGCAACTTACAAGAATGATGGTATAGAAATTATTGGAGGTATGTCTTATAGTAATTACACCAATTATCATTTTGGAGAAGTAATTTGGGGAAGTGATTTATCTGACGGAACTTCGATTAGAGATCAATATTATTTTTCTGATGCTAAAAAAATAGATTATAGTTCATTTGTAAAAACAACCTACAACGTATCAGATCAATTAACTGCTTTTGTAGATTTACAAGGAAGGTTTGTAACTTATAAAACAAAAGGATTAACCTCTGATAGAGATGCAATAGATGTAGATGCTAATTTTAATTTCTTTAATCCTAAATTAGGATTAACATACGTACTTAACAGTACAAATAGTTTTTATGCCTCTTATGCAAAAGCAAACAGAGAACCTAATAGAAATGATTTTGAAGCAGGAACGACACAACACGAAAGTTTAGATGATTATGAGTTAGGTTGGCGTTTAAAAAACGAAAACATAAAATTAAGTACCAATGTTTACTATATGAATTATAAAAATCAATTAGTATTAACAGGTGCTTTAAATGATGTGGGTTCACCAATTAGAGCTACAAGTGGAAAAAGTTATCGTTTAGGTTTAGAGGTTGATGCGGATATTCGCATTAGTGATCAGTTTTCTATTAGACCAAATATTGCAATAAGTTCTAATAAAAACGTAGGTTTTAACGCTCCTATAAATGGAGATTTAGTTAATTTAGGAAATACACCTATTTCTAATTCTCCTGATATAATTGGTGGTAATGCTTTTGTTTTTCAGCCTTTAGAAAACTTACAACTTTCTCTTTTATCAAAATATGTTGGCGAACAATATATGGGTAATTTTGGTGGTGTAATTGAAAATGAACCCTCTGTTATTTATAATGAAATATCTACAAATAACGAAAAACTAAAAAGTTACTTTACAAATGATTTTAATGTTGTTTATGAAGTAAAAACAACTAAAATATTTAAAGAAATTGTGTTTTCTGCTTTGATAAATAACATTTTTAATACTAAATATGTAGATAGAGGTTATTATTACACGTATGATTACCCAGATGAAAATGGCAATACAATTACTGGAGACGGAGCAGGATATTACCCGCAGGCTACTAGAAACTTTCTAATAGGTGCAACTTTTAAGTTTTAACAAACATATCGTTTTTATGTCATAATTGACCAAAACATGTTAAAATAGACACAAAACGAGTGGTTTTCAATAGAAAATCGCTCGTTTTTCGTATATTGAAGATTCATGGGAAATACACTTCTTATCCTAAATACATACATTAGAATTAATCATATTGACAACAATCGATTGGTTCAATTAAAGCTTCCTGCATTCTAGATTTTTTGTTTCAACGATTCCTACTTACTACTTTTAAAAGAAATATATTCTTTTAAAAACCTACCTTTTGCCATTCACTATTAAAAATTACAACTTCCTATAATGAGACAACTTAAAATTGTAAAACAGGTTACCAATCGAGATGCAGAGTCTTTAGATAAATATTTTCAAGAAATTAGTAAAATTGGACTTATTACTGCAGATGAAGAAGTAGAACTAGCCCTAAAAATTAAGGCAGGAAATTCAAAAGCATTAGATACACTTGTAAGTGCAAATTTAAGATTTGTCGTTTCCGTTGCCAAACAATACCAAGGACAGGGCTTAAAATTATCTGATTTGATAAATGAAGGCAATTTAGGATTGGTAAAAGCAGGAAAAAGATTTGACGAAACTAGAGGTTTTAAATTCATATCCTATGCTGTTTGGTGGATTCGTCAAGCCATTATGCAAGCCTTGGCAGAACAATCTAGAATTGTGCGCTTGCCTTTAAATAAGATAGGAAGTATCAATAAAATAAAAAAAATATATGCCCGTCTTGAGCAAAACGAGCAACGCATGCCAACCCATAAAGAAATTGCAAAACAGTTAGACATGACTGAATCCGAAGTAGAGCAGTCTTTAAAAAACTCTAATAGGCATGTTTCTATGGACGCTCCTTTTAAAGAAGGAGAAGATTCTAATCTTTACAATGTATTGCAATCAGGAGATTCTCCAAGACCAGACAACCAATTAATGGCACAATCCTTAAAAATAGAAATAGAAAGGGCGCTAGGAACACTAACTTATAAAGAAGCAAAAGTGATAAAAATGTTTTACGGTATTGGAAACGAAACAATGTCTAGCCTAGATGAAATTGGTGAAAAATTTGATTTAACAAGAGAACGTGTTCGCCAAGTAAAACAGAAAGCAATTCGGAGATTACAATCAGGCTCGAAAACACAGATGCTAAAAACGTACTTAGGTTAAAAGTTGTTCTTTGTAAAACTAAATTAAGTTATTGCTTTTTCTCCATGTTCCATTGCTTATAACCCCCTAAAACATTGATGGCTTCGAAGCCTTTTTCTTTCAAAATTTTACATGCTTTTCCACTTCTGTTGCCACTTCTACAATACAAATAAACGGGCTTTGATTTATTCAGTTTCGCAGTTGCTACGTTTTCAAAATCAACATCAAAATAGTTGACAAAAAATGCTGTTTGTATAGCACCTTCTTTTATTTCTTCCGGAGTTCTAACATCCATCAATTGAATATTTTCTTGAGACAATAAAACCTTTAACTCTTTTGTAGTTATAGCTTTAAGCGCTACTTGTGAATTACAGTTTATACAAAAAAAGATCATTATGAATAAACATACTATATTTTTCATTTTATTCTAAAGTTAATTTACAAATAACTGCAGTGCTTATTTTCTTATTGCTATTTGTAAGCTTGGTGTATATATTTTGCATATTTTTCTTGCTTTCCCTTGTCTCCAGTTTTATAAAACCTAACTGCTTGATTTGCGCGCATAAAAAAGTGATCTAAACCTATGATTTCTAAAATTCCACTTCTAAATAAATCATCTCTTACCGGTCCTTTTACGCCAGCTAAATAAAATATAATTCCTTTTTTCTGGCAAAATAGAATACGCTCCTTTAACATTTCTACACCTGTGCTATCTACTCTATTTATGCTCTCTGCATCTAAAACAATTAATTTTAAAGCGCTCCCTTTATGATCCATCATTTGCTCCAATCGATCTCTAAAATAACTAGCATTGGCATAAAATAATTGTGCATCAAATCTAAAAACCAATACATCTTCATCAATAACTACCTCCTCAAATCGTTCTTTATTTTTATAAAAATTAGAATTTGGTACTTTTCCTAATTCAACAACATAAGGTCTAGAGGTTCTAAAGATTAAAACAATTAAAGACAATCCTACTCCTGTAATTATTCCAAATTCAATTCCTAAAAACAAAGTTCCGATGAAAGTTGCAAGCATTAAACAAAAATCTAGTTGATTGGCTTTCCAAAGGAAACTAGCTTCTTTAAAATTAACCAACCTAAAAACAGCTACGATTATAATTGCAGATAGTACCGTTTTTGGTAAAAAATAAAATAATGGCATTAAAAACAATAATGTAATTAAGACCATTACTACCGAAATTAATGCAGCCATGCCTGTTTTTGCACCACTTTCGTAATTGATAGCAGAACGAGAAAAACTAGAGGCACTTGGATATGCTTTAAATAAAGAGCCTACCATATTACTAATCCCTAAAGCTATTAATTCTTGATTTGGTCTAATTCTATATTCATCTTGTTTTGCTTCCAAAGACTTTCCAATAGAAATAGTTTCTAAGTAACCTACCATTACAAGCGTTAAAGCAATTGGTAATAAATTTCTTATCAAATCTAAATCAAATTCCGGAATTCCGAATTTTGGTAAACCAGCGGGAATCTCTTTTACTATAGACACATTTGTAAATATGTTTCCAAAATATTTCATAAGTAAAATTCCCAGAATTACAACCATTAATGCATTAGGAATTTTCTTATTTATTCTTCTAGCAATAATGATTATTATCATGGAAATCAATCCTATAGTAGTTGTATGATAATTAAAATTTCCTAATTCGAGCCAAATACCATGTACGATGATCTGAATTTGATCGCTTTGTACAAAGTCTAAACCTAATAAATTTCTAAACTGATTGAAACCAATAATTAATGCCACCGCAGAAGTAAATCCTGTAATTACAGGTTTAGAGAGAAAGTTTACTATAAACCCTAAATTAAAAACACCCATAATCAGTTGAATCGTTCCAACCATTAAGGCCAATAAAATAGCTATTGAAATATAACTTTCTGATCCTACGAGCGCGAGCGTAGAAACTCCTGTTGCTACAATAAGGGAATCCATTGCAACTGGACCAATTGCTACTTGCCTAGAAGAACCAAAAATAGCATACATTACTTGCGGCACTAAAGCACAATACAAACCGTAAATGGGGGGCAATCCTGCAATAAGCGCATATGCAATTCCTTGCGGAATTAGAACAATACCAACAGTAATACCTGCAAATAAATCTCCCTTAAAAAGAGAAGTATTATAATTTGGTAACCATTCTAAAATTGGTATTAACTTCTTAATATTCATTTAATAGTATACTTTTACTTTTAGCGGTTTGATTCTCGTTACTTTATTTGGATTTAAAATACATTTAAAACAATTGTCCCGGGTTTTTACCTTTCTCTCTACCCAAATGCTTATAAGCAAGTTCTGTTACTTCTCTGCCTCTTGGAGTTCGCATTATAAACCCCTGCTGAATTAAGAAAGGTTCGTATACTTCTTCTATAGTTTCTGTGTTCTCACTTACCGCAGTTGCTATTGTAGAAAGTCCTACAGGTCCTCCTTTAAATTTATCAATTATGGTTAAAAGTATTTTATTATCCATTTCATCCAAACCATGCGCATCTACATTTAAGGCACCTAAAGCGTATTTGGCAATTTCTATCGTAATAGATCCATTTCCTTTAATTTGTGCAAAATCTCTTACTCTGCGCAACAATGCATTCGAAATCCTAGGGGTACCTCTACTTCTCCCTGCAATTTCAATAGCAGATTCCATAGAGATAGGAACTTTTAAAATATGTGCACTTCTTTGAATAATTGTGGTAAGTAATTCAGTCTTGTAATAATGTAATCTGCTACTTATTCCGAATCTTGCTCTCATTGGAGCCGTTAACAATCCTGAACGTGTGGTTGCACCAATTAATGTAAATGGTTCTAGATTAATCTGCACTGTCCTAGCATTTGGCCCAGACTCAATCATAATATCAATCTTATAATCTTCCATTGCAGAATATAAATATTCCTCTACAATAGGACTTAAACGGTGAATTTCATCAATAAACAAAACATCGCGTTCATCTAAATTGGTAAGTAAACCAGCTAAGTCTCCTGGTTTATCTAAAACAGGCCCAGAGGTAACCTTAATACCCACTTGTAATTCGTTCGCTAAAATATGTGCAAGTGTTGTTTTTCCTAAACCGGGAGGACCGTGAAAAAGAGTATGATCTAGTGCTTCTTCTCTTTGATTTGCTGCTTCAACAAAAATTTTCAAATTATCAATTGCTTGATCTTGTCCTGTGAAATCATCAAATGAAAGGGGACGTAATTTTTTTTCTACATCTAAATCTTCATTAGATAAATTGTCACTTTCCGGATTTAAATTTTCATTCATAAAAACAAAGATAAAGGAATTTAATATGATACAATAATCTTCTTGTAAAGCAAAAAACCTTTCCAAATTGGAAAGGTTTTTTATACTTAATTTTATGTTCTATGATGGTTCTTCACCTTCTAAAAGCGGTGTTGTTTGTAATACAAAATCTTTACCATGTAAATAATCACTATCATCGTCATCCGCATCTACACGCTTACTATAATCATAAGCCCATCTATGCACTTCTGGCAATTTACCTGGCCAATTACCGTGAATATGCTCTACTGGAGTAGTCCATTCTAAAGTATTTGACTTCCAAGGATTTTGTGTTGCTTTTTCACCTCTATACATAGAGATAAAGAAATTCGCAATAAAGAAAATTTGTCCAATACCCCCAACTAAAGCGAATAAAGTAATCACCACATTTATATCTGCCAAATCATTAAACATTGGAAAATTTGTATTTGTATAATATCTTCTTGGTAAACCTGCTAAACCTATAAAATGCATTGGCCAGAAAACTCCGTAAGCACAGATTATTGTAATCCAAAAGTGCCAATAACCTAGAGTTTTATTCATCATTTTACCATACATCTTTGGAAACCAGTGATAAATACCAGCATACATCCCAAAAATTGCAGAAACCCCCATTACTAAGTGAAAATGGGCTACTACGAAATACGTATCATGTATAGCAATATCCAAAGCTGAATCACCTAAAACTAATCCTGTTAAACCTCCTGTAACGAACGTAGAAACTAGACCAATAGAAAATAACATTGCTGGATTTAATTGTAAATTACCTTTCCATAAAGTAGTTACATAATTAAATGCTTTTACTGCAGATGGTATTGCAATTAATAAAGTTGTAAATGTAAATACAGAGCCTAAGAAAGGATTCATTCCTGAAATAAACATGTGGTGTCCCCAAACAATTGTAGATAAAAATGCAATTGCCAAAATGGAACCGATCATTGCTCTATAACCAAAAATTGGTTTTCTAGAATTTGTTGAAATAATTTCTGAAGTAATACCTAATGCTGGTAATAATACGATGTACACCTCTGGGTGCCCTAAAAACCAAAATAAGTGTTCAAATAATACTGGTGAACCTCCTTGGTAGTGTAAAACTTCTCCTGAAATAAATATATCTGATAAATAGAATGAAGTACCAAAACTTCTATCAAAAATTAGTAATAATGATGCCGATAATAGCACAGGGAAAGAAACTACACCAATAATAGCTGTTACAAAAAATGCCCAAATTGTTAATGGCAATCTTGTCATTTTCATTCCTTTTGTACGTAAGTTTAGTACGGTTACAATGTAGTTTAATGCCCCTATTAAAGACGATGCAATAAAAATTGCCATTGAAACTAACCATAAAGTCATTCCCATTCCAGAACCTGGTATTGCTTGAGGTAATGCACTTAATGGAGGATAAACAGTCCAACCAGCTGATGCAGGACCTGCTTCTACAAATAATGAAATTAACATTACAGTACTAGATAAAAAGAATAACCAATAAGAAATCATATTTAGAAATCCTGAAGCCATATCTCTTGCACCAATTTGCAAAGGAATTAATAAGTTAGAAAAGGTACCACTTAGACCGGCAGTTAATACAAAAAATACCATAATAGTACCATGTATTGTTACCAATGCTAAATAAATATCTGGATCCATTATTCCATCTGTTTGATGAGAACCTAAAAATGCTTCTACAATTGAAAATGAAGTATCTGGCCATGCAAGTTGCAAACGAAATAACATTGACATTAACACTGCAATGATTCCCATAAACATACCTGTTACTAGGAACTGCTTTGAAATCATTTTATGATCTTGACTAAAAATATATTTAGTTACAAAAGTTTCTTTATGATGATGCTCTGACATAATATCTTACTTATTTGTAGTGTTTTTTTTATTATAATTTATTTAATAACTTCTGATAAAGTTGGTTGTTTAGACAACCATTCGTCGAACTCATCTTCTTCTACGACTGTAATTTTCATTTGCATGTTGTAATGAGATGCTCCACAAATTTTATTACACAATAGTAAATAATCAAAAATATAAAGTTCTTCTCCTTTAGCCCTTCTTATTTTATTAATACCAATAGATTTTTCTATTACCTCTGGTAAGTCTCTCATCTCTTGAGTTGTGTATTTCGGCGTAAAACCAAACTGTGTAACCATACCGGGAACACAATTCATTTGTGCTCTAAAATGCGGCATATAGGCTGAGTGTAAAACATCCTGAGAACGGAATCTAAAATGAACCTTTCTTCCCTTTGGAAGATACAACTCAGTTACTTGTTTATCATCTGCAGCATTTTTATCAGACATATCTACACCCATGGTGTTCATGCCTTTAATAAAGTTTACGTTTCCTGTACCCAATGTATTATCTGCACCAGCATACCTAGCTTTCCAATTAAATTGCTGCGAATATACTTCGATAATAACAGGATCTTCTGAATCAGATAAGTCCATTACATTGTTCCATTGCCAAAGACCATAACCAATTAACACTACTAGAACTACTGCTGGAGTAACTGTCCAAATAAATTCTAATTTGTGACTATCTGCATAAAACTTCGCCTTTCTATCTTTACTTCCTCTGTATTTAAACGTGAAGTAAAATATTAAAAACTGCATGATAAATTGAACAACTCCAATCAACCAAAATGTAATGTCAAATAAATTGTCATCATGCTCTCCTTCAATAGAAGCAGATTCTGGCAACATTATAACATTCATGAAGATTAAGCAATAAATCATCATTGCATATAAAAAAGCCAAAAAACCGATGGCATATTTTCCCTGAGCAGCGTTGTCATTATCATCCGCAATAGAGCCTCTAAAATCCATGATTCTAGTAATCTGCCAAACGCTTACACCGATTGCAACACCTATAAAAATATAAAATAAAGCTAGCATATTTATCTTTTCTTAATTTTTAATTCAATTATTAGTTAATGATGATCTGTTGAACCTTCTTCCTCTGAATGTTCGATATTATAGTAATGAAAATGCTCACTTTCTTTTAGGAAAGGGTTTCCTGCTGGTATTGGACTTACTTTAGAGAATGCTCTTAAAGTTGTAAAAATCAACAAACCTAGAAAGAAACAAATAGCACTCATTTCTGGAATTCCGAAATACCATTGTGAACCTACTGTAGACGGCATCACCATAATAAATACATCTACATAATGCCCTACTAGAATTACAAAACCACCTATAAAAACAAACCAAGGTTTACTTTTAAAGTCGCTGTTTAATAATAATAAAATAGGAAAAACAAAATTCATAACTACCATCCCTAAAAATGGTAATTTATATTCTGTAAATCTCATAACAAAATAGGTAGTTTCCTCAGGAATATCTGCATACCAAATCAGCATAAATTGTGAGAACCATAAGTATGTCCAGAATACTGAGAAACCAAACATAAACTTAGCTAAATCGTGAATATGACTATCGTTTACACCAGGTAATGCACCTTTAGAACGAAAATAAATTGTAAAAAATGCAATTACGGTTAAAGCACTTACTAATAAAGTAGCTAATACATACCAACCAAATAATGTTGAAAACCAGTGTGGATCTAAACCCATTATCCAATCCCAAGACATCATAGACTCTGTAATCATGAAAAGGAATAAAAAGATAACAGATGCTGTAAAATTCTTCTTGTACGTCTTATTTCCATCATTCGCTGTATCTTCTTTGATAGAGCTTTTTCTGATGAAAAATCTATAAGCATTCCATATTAAAAGGTATGCAATACTTCTTATTAAGAAACCTGTAGCATTCATCCATCCAGACTTACCATCTATAATAGCATCATAGTTGTCGCTTGTTGGATCTACAGTACCTTCTGCCATCCATGGAAATAGATGATTTAAATGCATTACCGAAGCTACGATTACTACCAACATGATAATTGAAGTTGGTAATAAATTAGCTGTAATTGCTTCCATCACTCTTAAAATTAAGATAGACCACCCTACTTGAGCTACTCTTTGTATTGCATAAAAAGCTAAAACTAATAAAGTAATTCCTAAAGAGAAAAATAAAGCCACATAAAATGCTGACCAAGGTCTGTTTTGCAATTGATGTAAAACATGCTCTTCGTGTGCTGCGTGTTCTTTATCACTAGTAGCATCATGTGCTTCCTCAACGTCATGCACTACCGCTTTTGCAGTATGATTTTCTAAATCTGCAACATCGTTATGAACAGCTGTTTCTTCGTGCGAAGATCCATGCCCAACATTATGAGAAGCTTCTATTGCATGTTTTGCATCTTCTATAGTCTTTTTTGAACCACTATAAAAACTGAATGCAGTTCCTATCACACCAATGATAATTAGTGCTAATGAAAATGTCTTTAATTTACCTGAGAATTGATACATATCTTTCGTATTCTTTCTTTTTGAATTCTATTTTAACAAATCTGCTCTTAATACTTCTACGTATTGAATAATTTGCCAGCGTTCTTTATACGTTAATTGCCCTGAATGTGAACCCATTACTCCTTTACCATGAATTAAAACGTGGTAAATACTTCCTTCTGTAATGTCTCTGTCTTTATAATTTGGAATCCCTGCAAATTTCTCTGATGTAGACAAATATCCATTTCCGTCTCCTTTTTTACCATGACAAGAAATACAATAAATGGCATACATTTTCTTACCATTATCTAAATTCTTTTCATTTTTTTCTAGAGGAGAGATCAAAGTTGCTTTTGCCTGGTCGTATCCTTCAATTGTATTTGCAATATCATATGCTGGTGTTCCTCCTCTTGGCAATGTGCCGTCTACAGGCTTCCTATTTACAGGATTTCCACCCAAACCTTTGGCTCCGTCCGTTTTATAAGGAATAGACTCATACATGTCTGGCATGTATTGCGCTTGTCTTGTTTTTTTATCATTACAAGAATATATACTTGCAACAATTACTAAAGCGATAACTAATTTAAAGTTCTTCATTATCTATATATTATTGCTTATCTACAATATTAATTTCCACAGCTCCTGTTTTTGATAATAAGGCAACTAAAGTATCCTCATTATTATGTACTGGAATTTCCATTAAAAAATGATCATCTGTAGTTCTTGGATCTGGATTTTCAGCATCTTTAAATGGCCAAAGTCTACTTCTCATATAAAAAGTAATTACCATTAAATGAGCTGCAAAAAATACCGTTAATTCGAACATAATTGGAACAAATGCTGGCATGTTTTCTATCCATGAAAAACTTGGTTTACCACCAATATCCATTGGCCAATCTTCAATCATAATATAATTTGTCATCCAGATTGCAAAAGACAACCCTGTAATTCCGTAGAAAAAAGCTGTAATTGCTAATTTTGTTGGAGCCAAACCTAATGCTTTGTCTAATCCATGAACTGGGAAAGGACAAAATACTTCTTCGATATGATGGTGGTCTGCCTTTACAGTTTTCACTGCATCTAACAAAACTTCGTCATCCGTATAAAATGCATGAATCACTTTTGATGCTTCCATAATTATCCTTTTTTATTGTTATCAGAACCTCCATTAATTGCTGCAGCATTGGTAACTTCAATTGCTGGCTTTGTAGGAATTCCTTGTTCACTTCTCTTCTTGTAAAATTCACCCGAAGATTTTAATATTGTTTTCACTTCCGCTTGCGCTATCACTGGGAATGTTCTTGCATATAATAAGAATAAAACAAAGAAGAAACCTATGGTACCAATAAAGATACCTACGTCTACAAACGTTGGTTCAAAACGCCACCATGTAGATGGTAAATGTCCTTTACTTAAAACAATTGCAATAATATCGAAACGTTCAAACCACATTCCAATGTTAATAGCAATGGAAATAATAAAGGTAATAATGAAACTTCTTCTAAATTTTTTAATCCAAAGTAATTGTGGAATCACAATGTTAAAGGTAATCAATGACCAAAATGCCCAAGCATAAGGACCTGTTGCAGCACCTATAGATAAATACGTATAATTTTCATAAGGAGAACCTGTATACCACGCAATAAAAAACTCTGTTGCATAGGCTACAGCTACAATACCACCTGTTAAGATGATTACCATGTTCATATATTCTACGTGCATCCGTGTAATGTAATCCTCAAGGTTTGTTACCTTTCTCATAATTCCTAACAACGTTTGTACCATTGCAAATCCTGAAAAGATAGCTCCTGCTACGAAGTAAGGAGGGAATATTGTTGAATGCCAACCTGGGTTAATTGAAGTAGCAAAATCCATAGATACAATTGTATGTACAGAAAGTACTAATGGTGTTGCTAAACCTGCAAGCACTAAAGATACTTCTTCAAAACGCTGCCAATCTTTTGCTCTACCGGACCAACCGAATGATAACAAAGCATATATTTTCTTTTGAAAAGGCTTTACAGCTCTATCTCTAATCATTGCAAAATCTGGTAATAAACCTGTCCACCAGAAAACCAATGATACCGATAAATACGTTGAAATTGCAAAAACATCCCATAATAAAGGGGAGTTAAAATTCACCCACAATGATCCAAATTGATTTGGTAATGGCAATACCCAATATGCATTCCAAGGACGTCCCATATGGATAATTGGAAACAACCCTGCTTGAAAAACGGCAAAAATTGTCATTGCTTCTGCAGAACGGTTAATTGCCATTCTCCATTTTTGACGGAATAGTAAAAGTACCGCAGAAATTAAAGTTCCCGCATGACCAATACCTACCCACCAAACAAAGTTTGTAATATCCCAAGCCCATCCAATGTTCTTGTTTAATCCCCAAACTCCAATACCTGTTCCTACTGTGTAGAAAATACAACCAAATCCCCATAGCATTGCTGCTAAAGAAATATAAAATGCGATATACCAATTCTTATTTGCAGCGCCTTCTATAGGCTTTGCAATATCTTCAGTAATATCATGGTAACTTTTATCACCTAGTACTAAAGGTTCCCTTATGGGTGCTTCGTAATGAGACATATTTTTATACCTTAAATTTTAATTACGCTTCGTTTGTATTAACCACTTTTACTTGATATACTACATTAGGCTTCGTTTGAAGATAATCTAATACATGGTAAGCTCTTTTATCTTCTGCCAAAGCAGCTACTTCGTCTTCTTTATTATTCACATCTCCAAAAACCATTGCTCCGGTAGTACATGCAGTAGAACAAGCTGTTTCAAACTCATCTGTATCTACTGGTCTTCCTTCTTTTTTAGCTTTTAAAATTGTTGCTTGTGTCATTTGAATACACATAGAACATTTTTCCATAACTCCTCTTGCACGAACTACAACATCTGGATTTAAAACCATTTTACCGTATTCATTGTTCATATGGAAATCGAACTCATTGTTATTCGCATATTTAAACCAGTTAAATCTACGAACTCTATAAGGACAGTTGTTTGCACAATATCTTGTACCTACACATCTGTTGTATGTCATTTGATTTTGACCTTGACGACCGTGTGTTGTTGCAGCAACCGGACAAACAGTCTCACAAGGAGCATGATTACAGTGCTGACACATCATTGGTTGAAAAGTAACCTCAGGATTTTCAGCCTCAGTTTCTAAACCTTTGTAAGTTGCAGCTGTACTTAATCCTAATTCTTTTGCTTCTTCTCTAGTTTCAACTTCTGAAGAATAGTATCTATCAATACGCAACCAGTGCATATCTCTACCAACTCTTACTTCGTTTTTACCTACAACAGGCACATTGTTTTCTGCATGACAAGCTACAACACAAGCGCCACAACCTGTACAAGATGTTAAATCTATAGATAAATTGAAGTGATGCCCCATTTCTCTATTGTGCTCATCCCATAAATCTATGGTCTTTGCTTCTACTTCTTGATGATCATAAGAAACATACGCCGGCTTATTCCAACCATTTTTATGATCTTTAGGTGCAACTGTATTGTATTCTTTTAAGGATGCTACTTTTAAAATATCATGACGTCCGGCAATTGTTTTTTGTACTTGTGTACAAGCAAACTTATGCGTTCCAGATACTTTTTCTATTGCTACATTATATTGAATGTTATTACCTCTTGTGTATAAAGGATAAGCATTCACACCTACTTGCATTTCTTCTTTTAAACCAAAGGTTTTTCCGAAGCCTAATGACAAACCAACAGAACCATTTGCTTGTCCTGGTTGAATCATTACAGGAACTACTACTGCTGCACCGTTTACCAATACTTTCGCATAATCTCCATTGATTGCTCCGTTATCTTTTACAGGATTCTCAAAACCTAATGCTCTGGCATCTGCCATAGACATCGTTAAGTAATTATCCCAAGAAGCTCTTGTTATTGGATCTGGAAATTCTTGTAACCAAGGATTATTTGCTTGCTTACCATCACCTAAATTAGTTTTGGTATATAAATTTAACTCCATTTCTGAAGCTGTTGTATTCTTTTTTAATGCTGAAGCGATTTTAGAAACTGATATCGCACTCGCGGTACTTGTTTTAGTAGCTTCTTTTTTACTATAAAACCCGTTGTGTAATGCTTTGTTCCATGAAGAACCTTCTAAAACATTTGCAGTCCAAGAATCTTTTAAATAATCATAATAAGCAGTAGTGCTTCCAGACCATTTTAATAAAGTGTCTTGAATTTGACGTGTTTTAAACAAAGGTTGAATCGTTGGTTGTACCAAACCAAAATTTCCTTCAGAGAATTGAGTATCTCCCCAAGATTCTAAGAAATGTGGGGAAGGTAAAGCATATTCCATTGCATTTACAGTCTCGTTATTCTCTACTGACAATGCTACTTTTAAATCTACCTTTGCCAATGCCTCTGTAAACTCAGTTGCATTTGGTAAAGAATATGAAGGATCTATATTCACCGTTAAAAGTCCACCAACATTTCCAGATTTCATATCTGAAATTACATTTTGAACTTGTTCAAAACTACCTTGACGAATATTTAATGAATTATCAGTATCTAAAATCTCACTATTTAAAAAGTTATTAATTGCTAATGAAATTAACTGTGCGTTTACATCATTTATACCTGTCATAACAACTCCTTTCGAACCTGCTTTTTTAAGTGCTTTTGCTAACTTTTTAATTTCTGAATCAATAGGTGTAGCACTAGAAGCTACAGCATCTCCAGTAATTTCTTTATACAGGTTTAACAAAGCAAAAACTACGTTAGATGGTTTTGCAACCAAACGTTTATCTGCATTTGCTCCCGTAAGAGACATGTTACTTTCTATTTGCACATGATAAGACATCTTACCTGCTGCTGGCTTTCTCCCAGCAACATATGCTTTTTCGAAACCACCATGAAAATCTCCTAAGAAATCTGCACCAAAAGATACAATGGTCTCTGCATTTTGTAATTTGTAATTTGGTATAGCTCTTCTTCCATAAACTGCTTTAAAAGCATCTGCTGCAGCATCTTCAGAAACTGCATCATAAATAACTTGTTTCGCATTTGGATGCGCTGCAAGAAACTCAGCTATTATTTTATCTGTAGATGGACTTGCCATTGTTCCTGTTAACAAAACAACTTGTTTACCAGCTTCTTTTAAATCGTTTAATTTTAGAGCTATTTCCTTATCAGCAGTACCCCAAGAAATTTCTTCACCATTTTTAGTTGGTTCTTTTAAACGTAATTTTTCATCGTATAAAGAAAGAATAGCTGCTTGAACTCTAGCACTTGTTGTTCCGTTTGCCTCTTTATTTGGCATGATTTGAATTGGACGACCTTCTCGTGTTTTAATTAAAACATTCGCAAAATCATAACCATCTGCTATAGAAGTAGCATACCAATCTGCAACACCAGCAATAATATCATTTGGTTTTACAACATAAGGAATCGATTTAACAACCGGTCCTTCACATGCCGCCAATGAAGCTGCTGCTGTAGTAAAGCCAACGTACTTTAAGAAATCTCTACGTGTAGTAGAAGAACTCTCAAGTGTTTCTTTATCACCTAAAAAATCGTCTGTAGCAATATCTGATACAAACTCATTTTTATTAAGCGTTTCAACAACAGAACTACCTTTTAGTTCTTCAACACTTTTCCAGTATTTTTTGTTTGAAGCCATTTATACTTTTTTATTTAATGATTGAAAGATTTTATAAATTGAAAAACAATTTTTTAGATCTTTTAATTTTTTAATCTTTATGAATTAGTAATGACACTTACCACATTCTAAACCACCTAACTGTGCAATTGTAACTTTCTCTACTCCGTATTGCTTCGCTAATTGATCGTGAATTTTGGCATAATATTCATTTCCTTTTAAATCTACATTTGTTTCTCTGTGACAGTTAATACACCAGCCCATTGTTAATGGAGAATATTGATACATTTCATCCATCTCTTCTACAGGACCATGACATTTCTGACATTTGATACCTCCAACCGTAACATGTTGCGCATGATTGTAGTATACCAAATCTGGTAGGTTATGAATACGAACCCATTTCACCGGTTTCTCTTCACCTGTATATTCTAATTCCTCAGGATCCCAACCAGCAGCATCGTATACCTTAGCGATCTCTCTATCTAGTCTTTCTTTACCATAAATCTGTCCGTTCCACTCAATTTCAGTTCCTTCGGCAACTTCTGCAATTGCCATATGACAATTCATACAAACATTTACAGACGGTATGCCCGAGTGCTTGCTATGTTTTGCCGATGAATGACAATATTGGCAATCGATTTTATTTTCTCCTGAGTGAATTTTATGTGAAAAAGCAATGGGTTGAATTGGCTGATATCCTTGATCTACACCAACACTAAAAAGCATTCCAAAAACTATATAAGCACCCATTAATAAAGCAAATATGGTTCCTAAAACTTTTAAGAAAGTATTCTTTTTTAAACCCGCCCATAATTCTTGAAGATCTCTTCTTAAATTAGACTGAATTTCTGGCTTTTTCTTTCCTTTTAATTCGTTTACTTGTTTTAATAAACCAGCAATCATTAGAAAAGCTACCACGATTGCTCCTGCTAAGAAATAAATCACCCAACTTGGTGCTCCGCCATCTGAAACAACATTACCACCTATTGAAGTTTCTCCTGGAGCCGGAACTTTCTTTATTTCGCCAACAGTTGTATAATATAAAATATCATCTATATTTTTATCTGTTAATTGTGGAAATGCATTCATAGCAGTAGTTGCATACAAAGATGCTTCTGCTGCTTCCGCATTTACTTTTTGAAATTCTGCATTATTTTTTATCCAAGATTTTAACCAAGAATTCTCTCTACGCTCTTCTACACCACCCAAAGCTGGTCCAACCAATTTCTTATCCAACTTGTGACAAGATGCACATAAAGATCTAAATAATTTTCTACCTTCTTTTTGACGATTTTCATCCATATCTTGCGAATAAGAAGATACGCTAAACGCAAAAAACAACAGTATGGTAAGACTTTTTAAAAGTACCGTAGTTAGTTTACTCTGTAATGCTACACTTTTCATATTTACAAACTATAATTTTACTATTGTGTATAAATTCGTTCAAAAAAAAAGCCTTCTGAACAGTTGTACAAAAGTACTACATATTGCTAAATTTTGAAAAGCTAATAGAATCTTAAATATCAATTTATAACAATTCTAAATAACAAAAAAACGCAATTTATTCTATCACAAGTTGTTATTTTTGTAAAAAGATTTTTGAATATGAAAAACACCTTATTTATACCCATTTTTTTATGCTATTTATTGGCAAACATCAATAATTTGAGTGCTCAAAACGCTACAAATAAGAGTGAAGCAGTTCAAAAATTATTAGATAAAAAGACACGATACAACAGCACTGTAGGTTTTGGTTATAGTATTCAAATTTATTATGGGAATGAGACCACTGCAAAAAGCAAGAATGCAAAATTTATTGTGCTATATCCAGCAATAAAAACAAAGCTCGTTTGGGATAACCCTGACTGGAAAGTGCAGGTAGGAAATTACAAAACTAAATTAGAAGCAGACAGAGCTAATTTAATCTACAAGAAAGAATTCTCTGGAACTATTGTAATTCCTTTAGGAAAGTAATTCGTTTTTTAATAGAAAATTAAAAAAGCCAAAATTCATATGAATTTTGGCTTTTACTTTATAAAATTTAAAAGTTTATTTCAACTTCTTCTTAACTGCTACTTCTTTGTAAGCTTCAATTAAATCTCCTTCTACTATATCATTATAGTTCTTAATCTGAACTCCACAATCATACCCTTTTGCAACCTCTTTTACATCATCCTTAAATCGTTTTAAAGCTGTAAGCGTTCCATCATGAACAACAATACCATCTCTAATAATTCTAATTTGAGAATCTCTAAATATCTTACCAGACATTACCATACAACCTGCAATGTTACCAACTTTAGAAATCTTATAAACTTCTCTAATTTCTACATTACCCGTAACCTCTTCTTTCATTTCAGGAGATAACATTCCTTCCATAGCATCTTTAAGATCGTTTATCGCATCATAAATAATAGAATATGTTCTAATATCTACTTCTTCTCTATCTGCAATTACTCTTGCATTAGATTGCGGCCTTACATTAAAACCAACAATAATTGCATCTGAAGCTGTTGCTAATAAAACATCACTTTCTGTAATAGCTCCAACACCTTTATGTAAAATATTTACTTGTATTTCTTCTGTAGATAATTTCTGGAAAGAATCTGTTAACGCTTCTACAGAACCATCTACATCTCCTTTTAAGATAATATTTAACTCTTTAAAGTCTCCTAAAGCAATTCTACGTCCAATTTCATCTAAAGTTAATGTTTTTTGAGTTCTTACAGATTGCTCACGTTGTAATTGAGATCTTTTTGAAGCAATTTGTTTTGCTTCTCTTTCATCATCAAAAACAACAAACTTATCTCCTGCTTGAGGCGCACCGTCTAAACCTAGTATTGATACTGGTGTTGATGGACCCGCAACTTTTAAATTAGTTCCTTGATCATTAAACATAGCTCTTACCTTACCACTGTGCTTACCAGCTAGCAAGTAATCTCCAATTTTTAAAGTTCCTGCTTGTACTAATATCGTAGAAACGTACCCTCTACCTTTATCTAGTAATGCCTCTACTACAGCACCAACTGCATTTTTATTAGGATTCGATTTTAGCTCTAAAACCTCTGCTTCTAATAAAACCTTCTCTAACAATTCAGGAATACCTGCTCCTGTTTTTGCAGAGATATCTTGCGACTGAATGCTTCCACCCCACTCTTCAATTAATAAATTCATTGAAGATAGTTGTGTTTTCACGTTATCTGGATTTGCGTTTGGCTTATCTATCTTATTAATTGCAAAAATAATTGGCACTCCTGCAGCTTGTGCATGAGAAATTGCCTCTTTTGTCTGTGGCATCACATCATCATCTGCCGCAACTACAATTATTACTAAATCTGTTACTTGAGCACCACGTGCACGCATCGCTGTAAAAGCCTCGTGACCTGGAGTATCTAAGAACGCTATTTGTTGATCTCCTACATTCACAGAATACGCACCAATATGTTGTGTAATTCCTCCACTCTCTCCATCAATAACATTTGCTTTTCTAATATAATCTAATAAAGAAGTTTTACCATGATCTACGTGACCCATTACCGTAATAATTGGAGCACGACCTTTTAAATCTTCTGGCTTATCTATAACTTCTTCTATTGACTCTTCTACTTCTGCACCTACAAATTCTACCTTATGGTTAAACTCTTCGGCTACGATAACTAAAGTCTCTGCATCTAAACGCTGATTCATTGTTACCATCATACCTAAAGACATACATGCCGATATAATGTTGGTAACAGGTACTTCCATCATTGTTGCAACTTCACTTACCGTAACAAATTCTGTTACTTTTAATATTTTATTATCTAACGCCTGAGCTTCTAATTCTGCATCTGAATGTTCTCTACGAGCATCCCTTTTATTTCTTCTATATTTTGCTCCTTTTCCTTTAGAAGATTTTCCTTGAAGCTTTTCTAGTGTTTCTCTTACTTGCTTCTGGATATCTGCTTCTGTTGGCTCTTCTTTCTTAACATTTGTAGCTGGTCTTGGATTTCTACCGGCTTTATTATAAGGCCCTCTTCCGTTTCCGGCTCTACTATTACTAGGAACTGCTCCTCTTGCTGCTGACCTACTCCCTGGCGCACCTATTTTAGTTACAATACGCTTACGTTTCTTCTTAGGATCTGCTGCGGCGGCTGGTTTAGCTTCTGGCTTTTTCTTTTTAGGTTTTTCAAATTGTTTTAAATCAATTTTCTTACCTGTAAAGTTAGGCCCATTTAACTTCTTATATTGCGTTTTCAAAGCCTCTGCAGTTTCTGCAGTAACCTCTTCATTTTTTACATCTAGCGTAGAAGATTCCTTCTTAGACTCTCCTTTTTTCTCAATTTTAGAAGCCTCTTTTTCTACTTCAGAGACAAGCTTTGCAACCTTAACTTCTTTAGTAACAGTTTTTTCTACTGCCGTCTCTGAAACCTCAATAACTACCTCTTTTGGTGTTTCAATTTTTGAAACTTCAGTCTCCACTTTAGGAGTTTCGATTTTAGGTGTTTCAGTTTTCACAACTTCTTCTTTAACCACCTCTTTTTTAGGAGCTGACTTACCTATGTTATCAATATCTATTTTACCCACAGTTTTGAGCTCTAGCTTTTTGGCTTTTGCTTTAAGAACTTCTTCTTTCTTATCGTCTTCTGCTCTTTTTACTTCTTGCTTAGCTTCTAGTTCTGCACGAATTGCTTCTTTCTCTTTTCGCTTCTCCACACCAACTTCCTTAGACGCAGCTTTCTTGCTAGCATCTGTTTGGAAACCATCTAGCAGGACTTGATAGACATCACCAGAAATTTTAGTAGTTGGTCTCGATTCTATCTCGTGACCTTTATCTGCTAAATATTCTACTGCTCTATCTAGAGAAATATTTAATTCTCTTAAAACCTTATTAAGCCTCGTTGTTTTGCCTTCAGACATATATTATTTTTTAATCTTTAATTTGTAAAAATACACTTTTTACGATTACTCTTTAATCTCAGACTATTCTTCGAATTCTTCTTTCAAAATTCTTTGAACATCTAAAATAGTTTCTTCTTCTAAATCTGTTCTCTTAACTAATTCTTCTACACTAGCTTCTAATACACTTCTCGCTGTATCTAAACCAATATTTTTAAATTCTTTAATAACCCAAGCTTCAATTTCATCACTAAATTCTGTTAACTCCACGTCTTCTTCTTCAAGACCTTCTCTCTTAACATCTATTTCGTACCCTGTTAATTCACTGGCTAAACGAATATTAACACCACCTCTACCAATTGCTTTCGAAACTTCCTCTGGTTTTAAAAGAACACTTACACGCCCTTTTTTACCATTCCTTTCCTCTTCATACATTTCAATTTCCATTGAAGTCACTTTTGCGGGACTTAATGCTCTTGAAATAAAGAGTTGTTCATTTTTAGTATAATTAATAACATCTATGTTTTCATTCCCTAGCTCACGAACTATCCCATGAATTCTTGAACCTTTTACACCAACACAGGCTCCAACAGGATCTATTCTGTCATCATAAGAATCTACCGCTACTTTTGCTTTCTCCCCTGGTATTCTTGCTACACCTTCAACCGTAATTAAACCGTCAAAAACTTCAGGAATTTCTTGTTCAAACAATTTGTTTAAAAATTCTGGAGAGGTTCTAGATAATATAATTGCTGGTTTATTCCCTCTTAACTCAACCGTTTTTATAACACCTCTTACAGAATCTCCTTTTCTAAAGAAATCTGAACGAATTTGTTCGCTTTTTGGCAATACTATTTCATTACCATCATCATCTAGTAAAATGATTGCATTGTGACGAATGTGATGCACTTCTGCACTATACAACTCACCTTCTAATTCCTTAAAATGCTTGAATATATTTGTGCTATCGTGTTCATATATTTTTGAAATCAAATTCTGACGTAACGCAAGAATAGCTCTTCTTCCTAAGTCTATTAACTTCACCTCTTCAGAAACATCTTCACCAATTTCAAAATCTGGTTCAATTAATCTCGCCTCAGCTAATTCTATTTCTTCATTATCATCTTCAGAAAAACCGTCTGCAACAACAACTCTGTTTCTCCATATTTCTAAATCACCCTTGTCAGGATTAATAATAATATCAAAGTTGTCATCAGAACCAAACTTTCGTTTTAAAGTAGCTCTAAAAACCTCTTCTAAAATAGACATTAATGTTACTCTGTCTATACTCTTGTTATCTTTAAATTCTGAAAACGAATCAATTAATGCTATATTTTCCATTACGTTTATTCTTAAAATAAGATTTTCACTTTTGCTTCCTTAATCTCTGTATACTCTAAAGTTGCTGTTTTATCTACAGTAACCTTTCCTTTACCAACTGGCTTTGGTTCTCTAGCTTTCCACTGCAAGACAATTTTATCTTCATCTGCAGTAACTAAAGTACCTTCTAACTCTTCTTCTTCAGTTTTTACTTTAAGAATTCTATTTAAATTCTTAATATACTGTCTTTTTACTTTTAATGGATGCGCAATGTCTGGTGTACTAACTTCTAAAGAGAAATCTTCTACTTCTCTATCAAAATTATCGTTTATAGCCCTACTTATACGCATAGTTTCACTTAATGAAACACCATTATCACCATCTACAACAACTTGAACTTTGTTGTTTACAGATATAGATAATTCTATGAGATACAAAGACTCGTTAAGAGCCAATGCTTCGTCTACTATGTCTTTTAATGCTGCTTGATTCATATTAAACCTTAAAATAAAGTATAAAAAGAGGGGACTTTTAAGTCCCCTTCATTCTTCATTTACTATAAATTTCGGTGCAAATATACGAATTGTTTATGATTTACCAAAACTCTGTAATTCATTATTTTTTTGTAACTTTAGATAGTAACTATATTTTAAATTTAAATAGCAATTTATGAAAAAAATTCTAGTTCCTATCGACTTTTCTAAACCCTCTGAATATGCCGCAAAAATGGCCGCTAAAATTGCTAAAAAAACCGGTGCTTCCATAACTCTAATACATTTAATTGAACTTCCTTCTGAGGCTGTAAATATGGATTTTAGTAGTAGGTTTAGCATCCCTGAAAGCATGCTTTATTTGAGGAAAATAAAAGAAAAAATTTTAAACTTTAAAAATAGTTTTTTTACTGAAGACATCAAGGTTGATTACTTTATAAAATTAAACAATCCTTTTGATGGTATAAAAAAGTATGCCGATAAAATTGATGCAGATTTAATTATTATGGGTTCTAAAGGTCATTCTAAATTTGAAGAAATTATTATTGGATCAAATACAGAAAAAATTGTAAGAAGCTCTAAAATACCTGTTATTGTTGTAAAAAGAGACTCGAAAAAATTTAGTTTAAAAAATTTAGTTTTTGCTTCTAATTTCAAAAAAGATAATAAAGAAGTTTTTATCAAATTTTTACATTTTGCAACTATTTTTAATAGTAAAATACATTTACTAAGAGTAAACACACCATCGCAATTTGAGAGCACATCCGATGCAAAACAAAAAATGAAAGATTTTATAAAGGAATATAATTTACTTAAATATTCAATAAATATTTATGATGACACTTCTATTGAAAAAGGAATTATTAATTTCTCTAGAGAGAAAAAAGCAGATTTAATAGCGTTAAGCACCCATGGTAGGAGTGGTATTTCTCATTTATTTTCAAGAAGTGTTGCTAAAAGCTTATCTAAAAAAGCTTTAAAACCAATCTTTACGGTTAGGGTATAATTTCTAGTAAAAAAACCTCCTTTTCTCAATTATAGAAAGGAAGCTTTTTTAATTTAAAAACCAAATTATATTATAAAATATAATCTGTACTAATAAAGTTAGATACTTTTTTGTCTAACAATTCTTTTAAAATAGTATTGTTATAATCTGTGTCTTTAGCTGCTAAAAAAGTTCTTATTGAAAAAGAACGCAAAGCATCATGCACACTTAAAGTGGCAACCGCAGAATCTTTTCTTCCTGTAAACGGATATACATCTGGCCCACGTTGTGCTGCACTATTTAAATTTACTCTACAAACTAAATTTACAAGCGTATCAATTAAAGGCGCTAAAGTTTTTACATCACTTCCGAACACACTTACCTGTTGCCCGTAATTAGAAGCTGCCATATCATCTAAGGGTTCTTGTATGTTTTTAAAAGATATAATTGGTGTAACTGGACCAAATTGCTCTTCTTCAAAAACTCTAGAGTCTTTAGAAACCGGATATAAAACTGCCGGAAAAATATAATTTTCGGTAGTTTCCCCACCTTTTTTATTAATTACTTTCGCCCCTTTTAAAACAGCATCATCAATTAATTCCTGAATATATGCCGGTTTTCCTGGTTCTGGTAAAGGTGTTAATTTTACGTCATTTTCCCATGGGTTTCCAAATTTTAATGCATCTACTTTTTCAGCAAAACGTTTGTTAAATTCAGCTACAATATGTTCATGGACATATAGTATTTTTAAAGCAGTACATCGCTGTCCATTAAATGAAGTTGCACCTGCTATACACTCGTCAATTGCTAAATCTAAATCTGCATCTGGTAAAACAATTCCTGGATTCTTCGCTTCTAAACCTAGCACCAAGCGCAATCTATTTTTCTGTGGATGATTGGCTTGAATTGCATTTGCAGAAGTACTATTTCCTATTAATGCTAAAACATCTACAAGACCCGTTTTCATAATTGGCGTTGCTAATGTTCTACCTCTACCATATATAATATTCACAACACCTGCAGGAAAGCTGGTTTGAAATGCCTCTAATAATGGCGATAATAATAAAACACCATGTTTCGCCGGCTTAAACACAGTAGTATTCCCCATAATTAAAGCAGGAATTAACAGCGCAAACGTTTCATTTAAAGGATAGTTATAAGGACCTAAACAAAGCACAACACCTAAAGGACCTCTTCTAATATGTGCATGGACTCCACTGTTTTTTTGAAACTTTGCAGAATCTCTGTCCATTTGCTTGTAATCTTCAATCGTATCGTAAATATATTCTACTGTTCTGTCAAACTCTTTTTCTGAATCTGGCAAGGTTTTCCCAATTTCCCACATCAGTAGTTTTACAATGGCATCTCTTTTTGTTTTCATTTGCACCACAAACTTCTCCATGGCAGCAATTCTACCTTCTACCTTCATTGTTGGCCACAACCCTTGCCCTCTTCCATATGCCTTGGACGCAGCATGCAAAGCTTCAAGACCTTCTTCACCTGTTAAATCTGGCACTGTTCCCAATAGCGTTGGCGCATATTCTTCGGTTGACGAAATGGTTGAATACACTTCTGCAGTTGCACCTTTCCACTCTTTTAATTCTCCCCCAATTAAATAGGTATTCTGATTTACAAGTGAGGTGATTTTGTATTTGCTCGGAATTTCTTTAAATGTATTCTTCATAAATTGAATTTAGTAAAAAAGCGAAGTTCTTTGATTAAAAAAAATAATAAATAAAAGTAAAATGATTCTTACATCTTATTACTATCAAAATTAACAAAAAAAAAGTATAAAATATATGATTTCCTTTTTAAAAAACGAAAAGCATTTCGGAGTCTATTTTAGATACTATAATAAAAACTGTAGTAAATCTGGTTTGTCATTTAAATAGTCTCCAAAAAAACCTCTCTCTTTCATTCTTTGAATCAATGGCGCTAAGTCTTCTGCAGACTTTAGTTCTAAACCAACTACTGCTGCTCCATTTTCTCTGTTTGTTTTTTTAGTATATTCAAAATGGGTAATATCGTCTTTAGGACCTAAAACTTCTGCAACGAACTCTTTTAAAGCACCCGCTCTTTGCGGAAATCTAACAATAAAATAATGTTTCAAATTCGCAAATAACATAGCACGCTCCTTAATTTCTGCCGTTCTCGTAATATCATTATTACTTCCACTAACAATACAAACAACATTTTTTCCTTTTATCTCTTCTGCAAACGAATCTAAAGCAGCAATACTTAAAGCACCGGCAGGCTCCACAACAATAGCATCTTTATTATACAAATCTAAAATAATCTGACAAACTTTTCCTTCAGGGACTGTGATCATATCATGTAAGTTTTGCTGACATATAGCAAAATTTAAATCACCTACTCTTTTAACAGCTGCGCCATCTACAAAAGAATCTATCGCATCTAAAGGAGTATTTATTTTATTTTTAATTGAGGTTAACATGGAAGGTGCTCCCTCTGGTTCTACTCCAATGATTTTTGTCTTTGGAGATAATTGCCTAAAAACAGATGACAAACCAGATGATAAACCACCACCACCAACAGCTACAAAAACGTAATCAATTTTTCTTGTTGTCTGTTCTAGGATTTCTAAACCTACAGTTGCTTGCCCTTCAATCACTTTTTCGTCATTAAAAGGATGAACAAATGTTTTATTTTCTGCATCGCATGCTTGCTTAGCAGCATTAAAAGCATCATCAAAAGTATCTCCCTCTATGACCACTTCAATAAAATCTTCACCAAACATTTTTACCTGATTTATTTTTTGGTTTGGTGTAGGTAAAGGCATGAAAATAGTTCCTTTTATCTGTAATAATTTACATGATAAAGCTACGCCTTGAGCATGATTACCTGCACTAGCACAAACAATTCCACGTTGTTTTTCATCTGTATTTAAAGAAGATATTTTATTATAAGCCCCTCTAATTTTATAAGAACGCACTACTTGTAAATCTTCTCTTTTAAACAGAATAGTTGCATCAAATTCTTTTGAAAAAGTATTGTTTTGATTTAAGGGTGTTTTATAAGCGACTCCTACTAAGTTTTTAGCCGCAGCTTTTACATTTTCTAGGGTCGGGAAATAAACTTCTTTTGCGAGCATAATATTTAGTTTAAAACTAAAGCCTGCCAGAATTCAAAATCTGACAGGCTTTGTTAAAATTTATAATCTTTACGTTTTATTATGCCGATTTTATAACCTTCATTGCTGTCATAGAAGCTCTTAATTTTGCTCCTACAATTTCTACCGGATGATTTCTAATAATTCCATTTATTCGAATCAGCTCTTTATTATCAACGTCATTGCCATCTCTAAATTTTTGACCGATAAGATCTGTAGAAACTGTCTTCATAAAATCTGTAAGTAAAGGCTTACAAGCATGATCAAATAAATAACAACCATATTCTGCAGTATCAGAAATTACACGGTTCATTTCAGCTAATTTCATTCTTGCTATTGTATTTGCAATTAACGGTGTTTCATGCAAAGACTCATAATAGGCAGATGCTGCTATAATTCCAGAATCTGTCATTGCTTCAAAAGCTAATTCTACACCAGCTCTAACAAAAGCAACTAACAAAGTTCCGTGATCAAAATATTCTTGTTCAGAAATTTCCTGCGTTGTAACTTGTTGCTTCTCAAAGGCAGTTTCGCCTGTTGCAGCTCTCCAAGTTAATAAGTTTTTATCATCATTTGCCCAATCTTCCATCATGGTTGTAGAGAAATGACCCGTCATAATATCATCCATGTGTTTTTGAAACAGTGGACGCATAATATCTTTTAATTCTTCAGAAATCTCAAATGCTTTTACTTTCGCAGGGTTAGACAAACGGTCCATCATATTGGTAATTCCTCCATGCTTTAAAGCCTCCGTTACAGTTTCCCAACCGTACTGAATTAACTTTGCGGCATAACCTGGGGCAATTCCTTCTGCTACCATTTTATCAAAAGATAAAATTGCTCCTGTTTGTAACAAACCACATAAAATAGTTTGTTCTCCCATTAAATCAGATTTTACTTCTGCCACAAAAGACGATTCTAAAACACCTGCCCTATGACCTCCTGTTCCAACAGCATAAGCCTTTGCTTGCGCCCAACCTTTATTTTCTGGATCATTTTCTGGATGCACAGCAATTAATGTTGGCACTCCAAATCCTCTTTTATATTCTTCTCTAACTTCAGAACCAGGACACTTAGGAGCTACCATAATTACGGTTAAATCCTTTCTAACCTGTGTTCCTTCTTCAACAATATTAAACCCATGCGAATACGATAGTGTTGCGCCTTTTTTCATTAGAGGCATTACCGTGTTTACAACATTAGTATGTTGTTTGTCTGGTGTTAAGTTTAATACTAGATCTGCGGAAGGAATTAACTCTTCATAAGTACCCACTACAAATCCGTTTGAATTGGCATTCACAAAAGAAGCTCTATTTTGATCAATAGCTGCTTGTCTTAAAGCGTAAGAAATATCTAAACCAGAATCTCTCATATTCAATCCCTGATTTAGGCCTTGCGCTCCACAACCCACAATAACAATTTTCTTTCCTTTTAATGCGCTTACTCCGTCCTCAAATTCTGAAGCATCCATAAAACGACATTTTCCTAATTGTTCTAATTTTTCTCTTAATGTTAATGTGTTAAAATAATTTGACATTTTTATTTATTTAGTTGTTGTATGTTTCTAATAATTCTGAAATTTTCATTTCTTCTTTGGTAATTGCAACTCTACCTGAACGCGTATATTGCATGATACCAAAAATACTTAATTGATTATATAAAGCTACTACTTCTTCTTTTTTTCCGGATTTTTCTAAAACAAAAAAATCTTTATTTACAGTAACTATTCTCGCGTTACTTTCTTTTACAATATTCTGAATTTGAGGTTCTTCAAACAATAATTTAGATTTTATTTTAAACAATCCAGAAATCTGATAAATAGTTTCCTCATCATTATGATAGTATGCCTTAATAACCTCTACTTGCTTTTCTATCTGACCAATAATTTTCTTCACATCCTCTTCAGTCATATTTACAACAATTGTAAATTTAGCAACCCCCTCAATTTCTGAAGGAGAGATGTTTAAACTCTCTATATTTATATGTCTTCTCTGAAAAATTGCTGAAATTCTATTCAACAAACCTATGTTATTTTCAGTGTAAACTGATATTGTAAATAGTTGTTTTTCTTTGTTCATCTTATGCTAATCTTATATCTGAAACACTTGCTCCAGAAGGAACCATTGGAAATACATTTCCTTCTTTTTCTACACAAACTTCTAAAAAATAAGCTTCTTTACTCTCCATCATTTCTTTGACAGCACCAGCTAATTCTTCACGTTTTGTAACTTTTTTTGCCTTAATATAATATCCTTCCGCAATGGCTACAAAATTAGGGTTCACCATCTCTGTAGATGCATAGCGTTTTTCAAAAAACAACTGCTGCCATTGGCGCACCATTCCTAAAAAATCATTATTTAAAACTACAATTTTAACTGCAGCTTTTTGCTGAAAAATAGTTCCTAATTCTTGAATAGTCATTTGATAACCACCATCACCAGAAATTGAAACAACTTCGCGATCTGGTGTTGCCATTTTAGCACCAATAGCTGCTGGTAAACCAAAGCCCATAGTACCTAAACCACCAGAAGTAATATTACTTTTTGTTTTATTAAATTCTGCATATCTACACGCAATCATTTGATGTTGCCCTACATCTGTAACAATGGCAGCATCTCCTTTACTCTGAATATTAATTTCTTTAATCACTTCACCCATTGTTAATCCTTCTTTCGTTGGATGAAGATCTCCTTTAATTACTTTTTCATATTCAATTTCATATAAATCTTTAAACTGTTGATGCCATTCTTTATGAGAATTGGTATTAATTAATGGTAAAATAGCTTCTAAAGTTGCTTTTGCATCTCCTAAAACCGCAACATCTGTTTTTACATTTTTGTCTATTTCTGCAGGATCAATTTCAAAATGAATCACTTTTGCTTGCCGCGCATATTCATCTAATTTACCTGTAACTCTATCGTCAAAACGCATACCAATTGCAATTAAAACATCACATTCGTTGGTTAACTTATTTGGTGCATAATTACCATGCATACCTAACATCCCTACATTTAAAGGGTGAGAAGTTGGCAACGCTGAAGCTCCTAAGATAGTCCAAGCGGCAGGAATACCTGCTTTCTCTACAAGTGCCTTAAATTGCACTTCTGCTTCACTTAAAATTATACCTTGCCCCCAAATTATTAACGGTTTTCTAGCCGAATTTATAATTTTCGCAGCAGCTTCTAAAGTACCTGTTACCGTTTTTGGAATCGGAACATAACTTCTTACTTTGGTACATTTTTCGTAACAAAAATCGAATTCTTCAAACTGTGCATCTTTTGTAATATCAACTAAAACAGGTCCTGGCCTTCCAGATCTTGCAATGTAAAATGCCTTTGCTAAAGCTGCCGGTATATCTGCTGCTTTGGTAACTTGACAATTCCATTTTGTAACTGGTGTAGAAATACCAACAATATCTGTTTCCTGAAAAGCATCGCTACCTAATAAATGAGACGGCACTTGCCCAGTAATACAAACCATTGGTGTAGAATCTATTTGTGCATCTGCTAAACCTGTAACTAAATTGGTTGCTCCAGGACCCGAAGTTGCAATTGCAACACCTACTTTACCAGAAATTCTTGCAAAACCTTGTGCAGAGTGCGTTGCACCTTGCTCATGACGCGTTAAAACATGATGAATTTTATCTTGATATTTGTATAATTCATCATATACTGGCATAATTGCGCCACCAGGATATCCGTAAATTATTTTTACGTCTTCTGCAATTAAACACCTAACAATCGCTTCGCTACCAGATATTCTTTCGGTAATTTTTGCTGCTTTTTCTTGATTTTTTATGGTTTGTGTTTCCATAGTATTTATTTTAGGGTCTTACTTCTGTAAGAATAATATTTTATTTTATAAATCTGTAACACATCCTTTAGACGCTGATGCTACTATTTTTGCATATTTATATAAAATTCCTTTGGTGTGTTTTAGCGCTGGTGCAACCCATTGTGCTTTTCTTTCTGAAATTTCTTCATCAGAAATTAAAACATTAATAGAATTATCTTCTGCACTAATTCTAATTTTATCACCCGTTTTTAATATTCCGATAGTTCCTCCAGATTGTGCTTCTGGTGTAATATGGCCAACTACAAAACCATGTGTTCCTCCAGAAAAGCGACCATCTGTAATTAAAGCAACTGATTTACCTAAACCTGCTCCCATAATTAACGAAGTTGGTTTTAACATTTCTGGCATCCCTGGTCCACCTTTTGGACCTACATATCTAATAACGACGACATCTCCTTTCTCTACTTCTCCTGCAACAATACCTGTATTTGCAGCCTGCTCACCGTCATAAACAACAGCTTTTCCTTCAAAAAGCAACCCTTCATTTCCTGAAATTTTCGCAACCGCTCCTTCAGTCGCAAGATTTCCATAAATTATCTGAATATTTCCTGACGATTTTAATGCTTTGTCTTTTGGATAAATAACATCTTGCTCCTCAAACTCCATTGCTTTTACATCCGCTAAATTGTCAGCTAATGTTTTTCCTGTAACGGTCAAGCAATCCCCGTGCAAGTATCCTTCTTGTAACAGATATTTCATAATGGCAGGTGTTCCTCCAACTCCATGAACATCTTCCATTAAGTATTTTCCTGATGGTTTTAAATCTGCAATTAAAGGTGTTCTATCACTTACTCTTTGAAAATCTTCTAACGTAAATTCAATATCTGCTGCATGTGCAATTGCTAAAAAGTGTAAGACAGCATTTGTAGAACCTCCTAAAGCATTTACAATAGCAATGGCATTTTCTAAAGATTTTTTTGAAATAATATCTAAAGGTTTTAAATCTAATTCTAATAGGTTTTTTATAGCCAAAGCAGTTCTTTCTGATTCAGATAACTTATTCGGATTCTCTGCTGGAATAGATGAATTGTAAGGCAATGCAAACCCCATACATTCTATAGCAGAAGCCATTGTATTTGCGGTATACATTCCACCACAAGCGCCCGCTCCCGGAATAGCTCTTTTTATAATTTCTCTATATTCGTCTTCTTCAATTTCACCTGCCATTTTTTGCCCTAAAGCTTCAAAAGCAGAAACAATATTTAATTTTTTTCCTTTGTAATTTCCAGATGCAATTGTACCACCGTACATCATTATTGATGGACGATTTAAACGCAGCATTGCAATAACAGCTCCTGGCATATTTTTATCACAACCAACAACAGAAATCAATGCATCATAACTTTGCGCATTCATAACTGTTTCAATAGAATCTGCAATAATATCTCTAGAAGCTAAAGAGTAATTCATACCAGAAGTTCCCATTGAAATTCCGTCTGAAACTCCAATTGTATTAAACCCTAGACCCACTAAACCAGCAATTTTACTTTCCACTTTCACCTCTGCTGCCAAATTGTTTAAATGCATGTTACAAGGATTGCCATCATATCCTGTGCTTGCAATACCAACTTGAGCTCTGCTCATATCTTCATCTGTTAAACCTACGGCATACAACATTGCTTGCGATGCAGGCTGAGATTCATCTTGTGTTAGTCTTTTGCTATGTTTATTTAATTCCATTTCTTGTATTCTTCAATTTGTTGACTAAATTACTCTGTTTCTGTATTTTATTGAATAATATTCAATACTAATGTTTACATTCAGGTGTTAAAAAAACAATATAAACCACTATTAATAAACGTATTAACTATTTTTAATTATGATATTCAACACCTTAAAAAAGCCCATAAAAAAACCTACCATTTTAATGGAAGGCTCCTTTATAAAAATATAAATAACACTTCCTTATCGCGTCTTTACTGTAGAAATAATATTTAATACTTGTTTATTCATTTGTAACTAAAAAAAAATCTTTAAAATACTTAATTTATTCATTAAATAATAGTGCTCTGGCCGGCGTGAATATTCATGAAATTTAAATTGGAGTCTTCTTGATTTAGTATATAATCCACAATAAAATCTCCTACTTTAGAAGTAGATGCAGGGTACTTATTTTTACCTTTTATATCTTCTGTTGTAATATTTAAGACTAAAGATTTCTCTACCGCTCTTTCTATAGCGCCTGCTTCTTCATCTAAACCTAAATGCTCTAACAACATAGCTGCCGACAAGATCGAGGCTAAAGGGTTTGCAATATCTTTACCTTTTGCTTGTGGAAAAGAACCATGGATTGGTTCGAATAATGCATTTTCTTTACCAATTGAAGAAGAGGCTAATAAACCGATTGAACCTCCGATAACACTTGCTTCATCTGAAATAATATCTCCAAATAAATTTTCTGTAAGAATTACATCAAACTGTTTTGGATTTAAAATTATCTGCATTGCTGCGTTGTCAACAAATAAATATTCTAATGCAACATCCTTGTATTTTTTTGAAATTTCTGTAACCGTTTTTCTCCATAAACGAGACGTTTCTAAAACATTAGCTTTATCTATTAAGGTTACTTTTTTTCTTCTAGTTTGTGCCGCTTTAAAGGCTAAATGCGTAATTCTAGAAATTTCATTAACAGAGTAAGAACAGGTATCTGTAGCTGTCTGGCCATCTGCACTCAATTTTTTATTTCCAAAATAAATACCACCCGTTAATTCTCTATAAATAACAATATCTGTTCCTTTAATAATTTCTCTTTTTAATGGTGAGTTTTTTATCAAACTATCATAGGCCTTTACAGGTCTTACGTTACAGAACAAACCTAAGTCTTCTCTTAATTGCAAAAGACCTTGTTCTGGTCTTATTTTTGCGGTAGGATCATTATCATATTTAGGATCTCCAATAGCCCCAAATAAAATAGCATCTGCATTTTTACAAATGGTAATCGTTTCTTCTGGTAAAGGAACTCCAAAGGCATCAATTGCACAGGCACCCATTTGAGCTTCCTTATATAAAAAGATATGATCATACAATTCTGCAACAGCATCTAATGCTCTTTTTGCTTGATTAATTACCTCTGGCCCAATACCATCTCCCGGAATTACTGCGATTGTATATTTCATAATATTGGTATAAAATTTTTAAGTTGTAAGAATTTCAAAAACCTTATTAACTTCTTTCATAATTTTATGAATGTCATCATCTTTTACTTCTTTCTGATTGTCTGCTATAACTAGAAAAGCGTCGTAAGCAACATCTAGTTGTAATTTTGTCAACTCATAACCAATCTTTTTTGCTCTATAAGCTAAAGCCGCTCTTCCACTTCTTGCAGTTAAAACAATGGCACTTTCTGTAACACCAACATCTTCAGGATCCATAATTTCATAGGTTTCTCTATTTTTTATAACACCATCTTGATGAATTCCAGAGCTATGCGCGAATGCATTTGCGCCAACGATTGCCTTATTAGGTTGTACTGGCATTCCCATGCTTTCACGAACTAAAATACTCGTATCATACAATAATTTTGTATTAATACTTGTTTCTAAGTTTAAATAAGGGTGTTGTTTTAACACCATAACTACTTCTTCTAACGCTGTGTTTCCTGCGCGTTCTCCAATTCCGTTAATTGTACATTCAATCTGACGGGCGCCATTAATAACACCAGCAATTGAATTGGCAGTTGCCAAACCTAAATCGTTGTGACAATGACAAGAAAGAATTACGTTTTCTATACCTCTTACGTTTTCACGTAAATATTTTATTTTTGCACCGTATTCATCTGGCAAACAGTACCCTGTTGTATCTGGAATGTTTAGCACAGTTGCACCTGCTTTTATAACTGCTTCGCAAACCTTCGCTAAAAAGGCATTATCTGTTCTACCTGCGTCTTCTGCGTAAAACTCTACATCTTCTACAAAACCTTTTGAATACGCAACAGCATTTACAGCACGCTCAATTACCTTTTCTCTGGTAGAATTAAATTTGAATTTTATATGAGAATCACTCGTTCCAATACCTGTATGTATTCGAGGAAATTTTGCATATTTTAAAGCTTCTGCAGCTACTTTTATATCATTTTCAACAGCTCTAGTTAAACCACAAACTGTTGCATTTTTTACAATTTTCGAAATTTCAGTAACCGATCTAAAATCTCCAGGGCTAGAAACAGGAAAACCAGCCTCTATTACGTTCACACCCAACAAGTCTAATCTCTCAGCAATTACTAATTTTTGATTTGTATCTAACTTACACCCAGGAACCTGTTCTCCATCTCTTAGTGTTGTGTCGAAAATTTGTACTTGATTGTCTTGCATAATTTCTATAAAGATTGTACTTATTATAAATCAAATATATATCTTGCATATTCAATACAAGAATCAACATCTTATAACAAACGATTTCTAAAGCAAATCATCAATAATTAAAAAACTGATTACCAATAGATTATGAGTAAAATCATTACATCCGCCAATCAACAAAATGATGCTCTTTTTGTTCTTATTAAATCTTTAACTAAATCTGAAAAGAGGCAGTTTAATTTGTATGTAGGAAGGCTTGGTGGTAACATTGATGCAAAATTTTTTTCTTTATTTAAATTCTTAGAAAAGTTAAAAATATACGACGAAAAAGTAATTATTGGCAGCGGAATTGTTTCTAAACAGCAACTTTCTAATCTAAAAGCGCATTTATACAAACAAATATTAATTAGTTTGCGCTTAAATCCTGCACACAAAAACGTGCGAATTCAAATTAGAGAACAATTAGATTTTGCCACCGTTTTATACCAAAAAGGCCTGTATAAGCAAAGTCTAAAACTCTTAGAAAAAGCTAAAAACATGGCTTTAGACAACGAAGAAAAGAACATTGCCTATGAAATTGTAGAATTAGAGAAAGTAATAGAAACACAATATATTACAAGAAGTCTAAGCAATAGAGCAAATCAATTATCTATACAGGCAAAAGAATTAAGTCAGCAAAATGTAATTGCCAGTAAACTCTCTAATTTATCTTTGCAATTGTACAGCCATCTGCTACAAAATGGCTATGTGAAAAACAAAAAAGAAGTTGAATTTATTCAAAAATATTTTAACGATAAAATGCCAAAGTACGATTTTAAAACTTTAGGTTTTAGAGAAAAATTATGGTTAAATAAAGCACATTTGTGGTATAGTTTTTTAATTCAAGACTTTTTACTGAGCTACAAATACGCTAGCAAATGCGTTCATTTATTTAATAGCCCTAAATTAATAAACATACATCCTGTTTTTTATTTAAAGTCTAAAAACTACCTGCTAGAAGCTTCTTTTTTAGTTCAAAAAACATCGACATTTAAAGCGGAATTAGTTGCTTTTGAAACACAAATTGAAAATCAAGAAATTCCTTTAAATACAAATACAGAATTACTTATTTTTATGTATTTATACTCAAATAAACTGCATTTACACTTCTTAGAGGGCACTTTTGATGAGGGAGAATATTTAGTAGCTATTATTAATGATAAAATTGAAAAGTATAAAAACAGATTAGACAATCATTATATCGTTTTGTTGCACTACAAAATTGCTTGTTTATATTTTGGAATGGGCAAAAACAAGTTGTGTATTCTATATCTACAAAAAATTATACGTTCTAAAAACTTAAGTGCCGCAGAAGATTTGCAGTGTTTTGCACGTATTTTAAATTTAATTGCACATTATGAATGTGGTTTAGATTATGATTTAGAAAGACAGTTTGTAGATACTTATAAGTTCTTACTCAAAATGGAGAATTTACAAGAAGTACAAAAAGTTTTTCTTACATCGATTAGAGACTTAAGTGATGTTTTTCCCCATGAAATTAAGAACGAATTTAAAAAAATTCATAAAAAATTAAAAAAGTTTGAAAACCATCCGTATGAAAAGAGAGCCTTTTTATATTTAGATATTTTATCCTGGTTAGAAAGTAAAATTCAGAACAAACCCATTTCAATAATAATTAAAGAAAAAGCAAATCTATTTGCTAAGTAATTTGAAATTTCTAATTTTTTATATTTATTTTTATCAATATCACATTAATTGGGTTATTCCCTAAAATATTTTATAATATTTAAGCACAAATTAAATATTAATAATACTTTTGCCTTGTGCGAATCTTAAATTTCTTAGTAAAAACATCTCAAACCAATTCTATGGTTTGTACTTCTATGGATACTATTACCCGCACTTCTTCGGCTACCATTACCCTTTAGGGGTTCTATATATTCATATCAATTTAGGTTATCAGTAATTTCGAAAAGTATCGAAATGCATTCAATAAGAAATCAATTACACAAACTATTCATTACCAATGAAAGTATTAAAATTTGGCGGTTCATCTGTCGCAAATTCAGAAAACATAAAAAAAGTATTAGCCATTGTTGCTAACGCATCTAAAGAACAAAAAGTTGCAGTGGTAGTTTCTGCTTTTGGTAAAACCACAGATAATTTATTAGCCGCAGCTAATAGTGCTTTAGTGGATATTACAATTGCTAAAAACATTTTAGAAACTATTAAAGAATTGCATTATCAGGTTATTGATGATTTAATTTCTTCTCAAAAAGAAGAAGTTTTAGAGGTAGTTACTGCTTTACTAGACAGATTGTCCTCTATTTATGAAGGTATTTTTTTATTACAAGAATTATCAGATAAAACACTAGCAAAGGTCTCTAGCTTTGGTGAAAGACTTTCCTCTTTTATTATTGCAAATGCAGGAAAAGAGTTGTTTGATGCAATTCATAAAGAGAGTAGAGCGTTAATTTCTACCAATAACGAATATCTAAACGCGCAAGTAAATTTTAAAATTACAAACCAAAGTATTATTTCTTTTTTTGATAAAAACAAACATCAAGTTACTGTTTTAGGTGGTTTTATTTCTTCTAATATAAAAGGCGAAACCACTACACTTGGCAGAGGTGGTTCAGATTTTTCTGCATCTATTTATGCTGCAGCTTTAAATGCAGTTGAATTACAAATATGGACAGACGTTCCTGGAATGTTTACCGCAAATCCTAGGGTTGTAAAACAAGCATATCCAATTTCAGAAATTTCATATGAAGAAGCAATGGAGTTGTCTCATTTTGGTGCAAAGGTTTTATATCCACCAACAATTCAGCCTTCGTTAAGAAAAAAAATCCCTATTCGAATTAAAAATACTTTTGATCCCGAAAATGTAGGAACATTAATTTGTAACAATCCAAATAATAGTGATGAAGTAAAGGGTATTTCTCACATAGAAGACATCAGTTTAATTACTTTAGAAGGTGGCGGAATGATTGGAATTCCTGGTTTTTCTAAACGTTTGTTTGAAACACTTTCCTTAGAAAAAATAAATATTGTTTTTATAACACAAGCCTCTTCAGAACATTCTATTTGCGTTGGTGTTTATCAAGATGATGCTGCAAAAGCAAAAGAACTTTTAGACGCTACTTTTAGTATAGAAATAGATAGAAAAAAAATAAAACCAATTATTGCAGAAAATGATTTGGCAATTATTGCGGTAGTTGGTGAGAGTATGAAAAACTATCAAGGGCTGAGCGGACAAATGTTTAGCGCCTTAGGGAGAAATAATGTGAATGTTAGAGCAATTGCACAGGGTTCTTCAGAAAAAAATATCTCTGCTGTTATTAATAAATCAGATGCCAAAAAAGCCTTAAATACATTACATGAGCAATTTTTTGAAGAAAAGACAAAACAGCTAAACTTATTTGTTACTGGTGTTGGTAATGTTGGTGAGCGCTTTCTAGCACAAATACAACAGCAAAGAGAATTCTTAAAAGAAAATGTAAAATTAAATATTAAAGTTATTGGAATTGCAAATTCTAGAAAAATGTTTTTTGATAATGATGGAATAGATCTAGAAAACTGGAAAAAAAGCTTAGAAAATGGAGAACCAACAACCTTAAAAAGCTTTCATGAAAAAGTAAAAGCATCCAATCATATTAATAGTGTTTTTATAGACAATACAGCAAATGAAGAAGTTTCTAAAGTATATGAAACCTATTTACGTGAAAGTATTTCTGTTGTAACTTGCAATAAAATTGCATGTGCTTCTAGCTTTGATAACTATAAAACACTCCAACAAGTTTCTAGGAAATACAATGCTTCCTTTTTATTCGAAACAAATGTTGGTGCAGGTTTGCCAATTATAGATACACTTAAAAATTTGATAAATTCAGGAGATAGAGTCCATAAAATTCAGGCAGTATTATCTGGAAGTTTAAATTTTGTTTTTAATAATTTTAATACCAAAGCTACATTTCATGATGTAGTTGCCGCGGCTCAAAAAGAGGGATATACAGAACCAGATCCTAAAATTGATTTAAGTGGTGTTGATGTTGCTAGAAAAATCTTAATTTTAGCGCGTGAAAGTGGCTATAAAATAGAGTTAGAAGATATTTCAAACAATTCGTTTTTACCGGAAGAGACCTTAAACACTAAAAATAATGAAGACTTTTACGCTTCTTTAACTAAAAATGAAGCGCATTTTCAAAGTATATATAAAGAAGCAAATGACAAAGATTGTCGATTAAAATATGTGGCAGAATTTATTAACGGAAAAGCAAATGTTGGTTTGCAGCATATTGCTTCAGACCATCCTTTTTATAATTTAGATGGAAGTGATAATATTGTTTTATTTTTCACAGATAGATATCCTGAAAATCCTCTAATCATAAAAGGTGCTGGTGCCGGTGCAGATGTAACTGCTTCTGGTATTTTTGCAGACGTCATTAGAATTGCAAATAAATAAGTATTTATTTCTAAGTAGTTTTACAGCTAGAAACTGATTGTAAAAAACGACTGAGAGCTAAAAACTAAACACTGAACAGAAAAAAATGAAGTATATAAAAATATTCGCCCCAGCAACCGTTGCAAATGTTTCTTGTGGTTTTGATTCTCTTGGTTTTGCCGTAGATGCTATTGGAGACGAAATGACATTTACAAAAACCGCTGAAAAGGGAGTTCAAATCACCAATATTACTGGTGCTGATTTAACTTATAACGTTGACGAAAATGCAGCGAGTGCTGTAGTTAAAAAAATGCTACATACAGCCAATGCAGATTTTGGAATTGAACTAACTATTCATAAAGGTTTCTCTCCAGGAAGTGGTTTAGGAAGTTCTGCTGCAAGCGCTGCAGGTGCTGCCTTTGGTACAAATCAATTATTAGGAGATATGTACTCTAATTTAGAGTTGACAAAGTTTGCTATGTTTGGTGAAAAGGTTGCATGCGGATCAGCAATTGCAGACAATGTTGCTGCTGCTATTTTTGGTGGTTTTATCTTGGTTAGAAGTTACGAACCTCTAGAAATTATAAAACTTCCCGTTCCTAATGAATTAAGAGTAGTTGCAATTCACCCACAAATAACCATAAAAACAAAAGATGCAAGAGATGTTTTACCTACAAAGATTCCATTAAAAGATGCAGTTACGCAGTGGGCGAATGTTGGTGGTTTAATTAGCGGTTTGTACACAGATAATTACAATCTTATAAGCAACTCATTGGTAGACATTGTTGCAGAACCTGCAAGGAAATCTTTAATTCCGTTTTTTGACAATATTAAAAATAGTGCCCTAAAAGCAGGTGCTTTAGGTGCTGGGATTAGTGGTTCTGGCCCTACAGTTTTCGCTCTTTGTAAAGGCGATACCGTTGCTAAAGCTGTTTACAAAAGTATAGAAGAAAGTTATAAAAATACAGGAATCGATTTTGAAATGTTTGTTTCAAAAGTAAGTCCAGAAGGAATAAAAATTATAAAATAGTTATTAGTTTTAGGTATTTAATGAGCAGTTTCTGCTGCAACCAAACACTTAAAACTCAAAATTAAAAACTTAAAAAAATGAACTACTACAGTTTACACCATAAATCGCCAAATACAAGCTTTAAAAATGCTGTTATACAAGGTCTTGCAAAAGATAGAGGCATCTACTTTCCAGAGAATATAACACCACTTTCTAAAGATTTTATTGCCAATATTACCGAGTATACAAATCATGAAATTGCGTATGAAGCAATTAAGCAGTTTGTTGGTGATGAAATTCCAACAGAGAAACTAAAAGAGATTATTAAAGAAACTATTTCCTTTGATTTTCCTTTGGTAAAAGTAGATGATAATATTGCTTCTTTAGAGCTGTTTCATGGCCCAACAATGGCTTTTAAAGATGTTGGAGCAAAATTTATGGCGCAGTGTTTAGCGTATTTCAATAAAGATAATGAAGAAGAGGTTACTGTTTTAGTAGCTACATCTGGAGATACTGGCGGTGCTGTTGCAAATGGTTTTTTAGGAGCAAAAGGTGTAAATGTTGTAATACTATATCCTTCAGGAAAAGTAAGTAATGTTCAAGAAAAACAATTGACCACTTTAGGGCAAAATATTACAGCATTAGAAGTAGACGGTGTTTTTGACGATTGCCAAGAAATGGTAAAAACGGCTTTCTTAGATGAAGATATTAAGAGAACTCTAACCTCTGCAAATTCTATAAATATTGCCCGTTGGTTGCCACAAATGTTCTATTTTTTCTTTGCTTATAAAGAATTACAAAAAACAAATAAAGAGTTGGTTTTTTCTGTACCAAGTGGAAATTTTGGTAATATCTGTGCAGGAATTATGGCACAAAAATTAGGTTTACCTATCAAACATTTTGTGGCTTCTACCAATATAAATGATACCGTTCCTAATTATTTAGTAGCTGGTGTTTACAGTCCGAAACCCTCTAAAGCAACTATTTCTAATGCAATGGATGTTGGGAACCCGAGTAATTTTATAAGAATTAGAGAATTATTTAACAACGATTTAGAAGCGCTTAAAAGTGCTTTCTCTTCATATAGCTTCTCAGATGAGGAAACGCGAGAGACCATGAAAAAAATCTATGGCGATTCTGGTTATGTTGCAGATCCGCATGGTGCTGTTGGTTATTTAGGTTTAAAAAAATACAATTTACAAGCAAATGAATTTGGTGTATTTCTAGAAACGGCACATCCTGTAAAATTTTTAGACGTTGTAGAAGAAACGCTTCCTGTTAAAGTAGCAATTCCTGTACAAATTCAGAAAGTTATCAATAATAAGAAAGTAGCCATAAAAGTAGCTAGTTATGAAGACTTGAAAGCTTTTTTAATGAAATAATATAGGAGTTCACATTTTTCTAAAATAAATATGTAATTTTAGCAGCATATCACAAAACATACACAATGCAGCAAAAAAATAACACCACGGCAATTGTAATTATTGCAAGTTTATTTTTCATTTTCGGATTTGTTACCTGGATAAATGGGGCCTTAATTCCGTTTATGAAAACTATAAACGAACTTACAGACGCGCAATCTTATTTGGTTGCATCTGCCTCTTATATTTCATTTGTAGTTATGGCGTTGCCTGCTTCTTATATTTTAAATAAAATTGGCTACAAAAAAGGCATGTCTCTAGGATTAATCATTATGGGAATTGGCGCTTTAATTTTTATTCCTGCTGCAGAGGCAAGAACCTATTGGGTTTTCTTAACAGGTATTTTTATTCAAGGAGTTGGAATGACTATTTTACAAACAGCTGCAAACCCATACATTACTATTTTAGGACCTATTGAAAGTGGTGCTAAACGTATTGCAATTATGGGAATTGCAAATAAAACCGCTGGTGCTTTAGGTTCTCTAATCTTTGGAGCTCTTTTATTATCTGGAATAGATGAAACTAAAGAAAAATTAAGTGGAGCTACTTTAGAAGAAAAAAATACTTTATTAGATGCGATGGCAGATAGTGTTTTTATGCCGTATCTGATGATGGCACTTGTACTCTTTATACTAGGTGTTCTCATAAGAAAAGCACCCTTACCACAAGTAGAAGCGTCCGAAACAGAAATAATAGAAGAAGGAAAAACAGCTAAAACAAGTATTTTTCAATTTCCAAATTTATGGCTAGGAGTTGTGGCTTTGTTCGTTTATGTTGGGGCAGAAGTAATTGCTGGAGACACTATTATTGCATACGGAATAGCACTTGGCTTTACAGGTGAAGAAGCAAAATATTTTACTACTTATACATTATTGGCTATGGTTGCAACCTACGCTTTAGGTGTATTTTTAATTCCTAAATATCTTAAACAAAAAACTGCTTTAATAGCAAGTGCTCTTTTAGGAATTATTTTTAGTTTTTGTGTTTTAAATACAACGGGGTTTGTTTCTATTTTATTTGTGGCGGCTTTAGGAATTGCAAATGCTTTAGTTTGGCCTGCAATTTGGCCTCTGACATTAGAGGGTTTAGGAAAGTTTACAAAAACAGGATCGGCACTTTTAATCATGGCAATTTCTGGTGGAGCAATTATTCCACCATTATATGGTAGAATTGTAGATGCCAATAAACAAGAATTAATTACCAACGGAATCCAAGAAATAGATGCATTGGCAATTGCTTCTACAGATAGTTATTGGATTTTAATACCTTGTTATGTGATAATTCTAATGTTTGCCGTCTGGGGTCATAAAATAAAAAGCTGGAGCACATAAAAGTGTAAATCACTAGATATTAGAACCTTAATTAACGTAAAAACAACAATTACAAAGACAAATAACTGCATAAAATAAAAAGTCCTAACAAATTAAATTTGTTAGGACTTTTTTGTTGGCCTACAAGGACTCGAACCTTGAATGTCGGTACCAAAAACCGGTGTGTTACCAATTACACCATAGGCCAATACTGCTTAGCGGATGCAAATTTAGTCTATTCTTTTAAATGCACAAACATTTTTAAATAAATTTTTTATTTAACAAACATTTATGAGGATTTACCTCTGTAATTAAAGTTGTATAACCCTATTTCTTCATATTTATTATTAAATTCGCCCACACATTATTCTGTAATTCTTATGACAACAGCAAACTTTAAAAAATGGAACCTAATCTTAGGATGGCTCACATTTATAATTGCTTTAATAACCTATTCTTTAACCATAGAACCAACCGTTAGTGCTTGGGATGTTGGAGAATATATTGCTACTTCTGTAAAACTAGAAGTTGGCCATCCACCAGGAGCACCTTTATTTCAAATGTTAGGTGCATTTTTTGCAATGTTTACTTCAGAGAGTTCAGAGATTGCTAAAATGGTAAACTTTATGTCTGCTTTAGCAAGCGCATTTACTATTTTATTTATGTTTTGGACCATTAGTAACCTTACTGAAAAACTAGCCTTAAAAACAGGTAAAATTACAGAAGGTAGTTACATTGCTATTTTAGGAAGCAGTATTGTTGGCTCTTTAGCTTATACATTTTCAGATAGTTTTTGGTTTAGTGCTGTAGAAGGAGAAGTTTACGCGATGTCTTCATTTTTAATGGCGATCTTATTTTGGCTCGGTTTAAAATGGGAAAGCGAGTTGCACACTGCAAGAGGCAATAAATGGTTGATACTTATAAGTTTTGTAGTAGGTTTGTCTTTTGGTGTTCACATACTTTCTTTATTGGTAATTCCTGCCATTTTTATGTTGTATTTCTTCAAAACCTATAAAAACATAAACTTAAAAACTACAGCTATTGCTACTTTTTTAGCTGTTTTTATCTTGGCTTTTGTATTCAAATTTTTATTTCCTTTTACATTAAAATTCTTTAGTGCATCAGAATTATTTTTTATAAATACCATAGGTTTGCCTTTTAATTCTGGAAGTATTATTGCTGCAATTATTTTAATAGCGCTTTTCTTTTTTGGTTTAAAATACACTAGAAAACACAACAAAGTTCATACAAACACTTTAATATTGTCTGTGCTTTTTATTATGATTGGTTTTTCTTCGTGGATGATGCTACCTATTAGAGCAAATGCAAATACCACCATTAACGAAAACAATCCTTCTAGTGCTCGTGAGTTATTAGCCTATTATGAGCGTGAACAATACGGAGATGCGAATGTTTTCTATGACACGTACTATTCTAATACCTTTGAAAGAACGCAAGATGCCAAGCAACCATACAGAGATGACAAGCCGAAATATGAAAAGAAAAATAACGAATATGTTATTGTAAACAAATACAAAAACGTAATACCTAATTATTCCGACAAACACAAAGGATTTATTCCAAGAATGGTAAATCCGGCTGCAGAAAAAATGTATAAGGCTATTGCTGGAATTCCGGAAAACAGTAAAAGAAGACCCACTTTTGGTGAAAATCTTAAATTTATGTTTAGCTATCAATTTGGCTATATGTATGGACGTTATTTTATGTGGAATTTTGCAGGTAGACAAAATGATGTTCAAGGAAGGTTAGATATTTTTAATGGAAATTGGATTAGCGGAATTGACGCCATAGATGAAACAAGACTCGGTTCTCAAAAACAACTTCCAACCCAAGCTATAGAAAATAAAGGAAGAAATAAATACTACTTTTTACCGCTTATTTTAGGACTTATTGGCTTATTTTTTCAAATTAAATGGGACAAAAATAATTTCTTTACCCTCTTTTTATTCTTTGCTTTTACAGGTTTTGCAATTATATTTTATACAAACCCGAAGCCTTTTGAGCCAAGAGAACGTGATTATGCAATTGTAGGTAGTTTCTATATTTTTGCTATTTGGATTGGTTTTGGTGTCTTAGCACTTTATGAATATTTAAAGAACTTTGCTAATAAAAAAACAATTGCAATTGCAGTTTCTGTAGTTTCTTTGCTAGCCGTGCCAACATTAATGGCCTCTGAAAACTGGGACGATCATGACCGCTCTAATAGATATACAACCCGTTTAAATGCACAAGCATATTTAGAAAGTTGTGATGACAACGCTATTCTATTTACCATTGGAGATAATGATACGTTTCCGCTTTGGTACATGCAAGAAGTAGAAGGTATTAGAACCGATTTAAAGTTGGTAAACACCAGTTTATTTGCAACAGATTGGTACATAGACCAAATGAAGCGTACAACCTATGACGCACCTCCTATTCCATCTCAATTAAAACACGACCAGTATAAATATGGAAGTTTAGATATTGCCTATCACATAGAACACCCTAGGTTTAAAGATTCTGTGATCGCAATTAAAGACTTTATGCGCTGGATCTCTTCAGAAAGTGACGCTACTTACTACATTGATGAGGAAGAAAATATTAAAGAGAAATTTTATCCAACAAATCGTATTCGAATTCCTGTTAACAAAGAAAATGTGTTAAAAAGTGGTGTTGTTGCTCAAAAAGATGCAGACAAAATTGTAGACTATATAGACATTACTATTGATGATCGAGGAATTACTAAAAACCGTATTTTAATGCTAGACATCTTGGCAAATAACGATTGGAAACAACCGATCTACTTTACTGGCGGTGCAAACGCAGACGAGGAATATATTTGGCTAAAAGATTACTTGCAGTTAGATGGTTTGGCTTTTAAATTAGTACCCATAAAAACACCTGCAAAATATATGGATACAAATGGCAGGACTAGAGAAGTAAGCTTATTTGATATTGGTAGAATCGATGCCGAGAAAATGTATGCAAACATTAACAAGTTAGAATGGAGAAACATTAACAGCGGTAAAATATATTTAGATGAGCAAACAAAAAGAAATGCCATTTCTATGAGAAATAGCTTAATGCGTTTGTCTGATGCTTTTGCAAAAGAAGGTGACACTTTAAAAGCTGTTGAAGTTTTAGATTTATCTTTAGAAAAATTACCAATAGAAAAATTTGATCATTACAGCTTGTCTTTGGGGTATCCTGAGATGTATTATAATTTAGGTGAAGATGAAAAGGCACAACAAACGGTAAAAACTTTAGCGCGTTTAATTACAGAAAAATTAACTTGGTTAAGTACTTTTAATAAAAATAATAGTGCGCTTGTTTTTGATGAAATTGATACTTCTTTGTACATGTTTAAAAACTTAATAGATCAAGTTGAACAAGGAAGTACAAATAAAGATTTTGTATCTAAAATTCAAACAGATTTTATGGATACCGTAAAGCTTTTTGAGTATTTAATACCTGATGAAGAACCTACAGATTTAGATTTTTTAGAAGAATAAAAAAATGAAATTTTATATCCCAAAAACACCAAGTTGTATGATGAGATTTTTCTCTAAATATACTTGGCGTTTTTCCAGAGATGTAAAAGAAATTTACCTCACTTTTGATGACGGGCCAACACCAGAGGTTACCCAATTTGTTTTAGATGAATTAAAAAAATACAATGCAAAAGCCACGTTCTTTTGCATTGGCAAAAACATCCTAAATCACCCTGATGTTTTTAAAAAAATTCAAAATTCAAAGCATACGATAGGTAATCATACTCACAATCATTTAAATGGTTGGACCACTAAAAACAAAGATTATATTGATAATTTTTTGCAATGTGAACATATTATTTCAAAGACTTTAGATAAGGGTACGAAACCAAAATTATTTCGCCCTCCGTACGGAAAGATTAAAAAGAGCCAAGCTAAATCAATTCTAAAAAAAGATTATAGGATAATAATGTGGGATGTTTTATCTGCAGATTTTGATGTTTCCACGTCTAAAGAACAGTGTTTACGTAATGTTTTAAACAATACTAAAAACGGTAGTATTATTGTATTTCATGACAGTGTAAAAGCATCTGAAAAATTGAAATTTGTCTTACCTAAAGTTTTAAAAGAATTCTCTGAGCAAGGATTTGTTTTTAAAGCAATTTAGAGGTGTAACATAGCTTCAAAATAATTTAAACGTATTGTTTTACCAAACCAATTAAAGTCTTAGCATCTTGAGCTCCTGTCTGGCGCCATTTCATTTCTCCATCTTTATAAATCATAAAAGTTGGATTTCCCTTTACGCGCAAAGCATCTACAAGCACTTCATTTTTAGTAATATCTATCTTAATTACTTTTGCACTCTCTCCTAGAACTGCTGCCACGCTTCTTAGCATTTTTATGGTATTTTCTAAATCTCCATAATCTGCATAAAAATCTATAAGAACTGGCTTTTGAAAATTAATTAATTCTCCAAATTTTGGCATAAGACAAGTTTTTGAAAAGTGAAGTCCGTATAAATTACGCATTGCATCACTTTCAAATATAATAAATCTATTTTTAATAAACTGATTGTCAAGACTTTTTAAGTTCTATAACTGTTATTTCTGGCCAAATACCCACTCTCCCCGGAAATGCATGATACCCAAAACCTCTGTTTACATTTATAACTCTGCCAGCTTCTTCATACAAGCCTGCCCATTGTTTGTAGGCATATTTAGACGGACTCCATTTAAACCAACCCGGAATTTCGATACCCATCTGCAAGCCATGTGTATGACCGCTTAAAGTTAACTGATAATTAAAAGGATCTTTTTTTACTTTCTCATCCCAATGACTTGGATCATGAGACATTAAGATTTTAAAATCTTCTTTTTGAATACCCGCGGCCGCGCGTTGTAAATCTCCTGCTTTATTAAACCCCTTTCCCCAATTTTCTACACCCAAAAGTGCAATTTTTTGGCCATCTTTTTCTATATAACGGTGTTCATCTAGCAATAAATCGAACCCTATTTTTTCATGAATATCTTTTACTTTCTGAAAATTATCTATTTTATCCTGCGGATTGTCCCAATCCATATAATCTCCATAATCATGATTCCCAAGAATAGAATACTTGCCTTCTTTGGCTTCTAATTTGTCAAAAACAGCTATCCAATTGTCCATTTCATCTGCTTTATTATTTACAATATCTCCTGTAAATAACATAATATCAGATTTTTGTTCATTGATTAAATGAACACCATATTGTATTTTTTCTCTATTGGTAAAGCTTCCAGAATGGATGTCTGAAATTTGCGTGATTGTAAAACCATCAAAAGCTTCTGGTAAATCTTTAAACGTTAACTGGTATTTTAATACTTTATAATTGTATTTTCCTTGCACAATCCCATAGATAAAAGACACAAATGGCTGTCTCTTATACACATCTCCGAGCCCACGAGACCTCTCTACATCTCG